>JAYVPZ010000024.1:0-11784 GCA_043757105.1 Aestuariivirga sp.
ACGCATGCGAAAGCTTGGGATGGTCAACCAAAATCCGTTCAGTCAATGATGGCCTTAAGCTGCCGAGCGATTGTAAAGAGCGAGAGGGAAACTGCTTGCCGGAAATAGAGCAAATGGGTTTCAGCGCTGCTTGATGGCCGGCATCAGAGTGGTTTTCCAAAACGTCTGAGCCGCTCATGCCGATCTCCATAATCACTATGTTTCTAGCGACTCATACACCGCAGTAGATCGCATAAAACTTAAATTTATTTCAGAGAACCATCTGCCTTAAGATTATGCACCAATAATGCTACGGCCTTTTGCGGCACCTCAATCATTTCGCCCGCGTCAATTTTATCAAGTTTAAATGGCCCATACTGTGTCCGGATCAAACGGTTCACCATGCCACCATAATGCTGCACAAGTTTGCGAATTTCGCGGTTCTTGCCTTCGGTCAAAACCACGCGGTACCAGCTATTCGTGCGCCCGCCCTTTTCTAATTCTTCAGTAAATTCCGCACCCCGATATTCAATGCCGTCAACCACCACACCACGCGCCAAATCTGCAATCTGCCCATCCGTAAATCGTCCACGCACGCGAACACGGTAAACCCGGCGCATGGCCGTATCAGGGTGCATCATCGCTTGTGCTAAAGGCCCATCGGTTGAGAGCACCAGCAGGCCTTCACTGTTCACATCAAGGCGGCCCACCGCCATCAAACGCGGAAGACCCGGACTGATTAACGCTGGAAGTTCAAAAACCGTCGGGCGGTTTTTGTGATCACGGTTGGTCACCAAAACATCGATGGGTTTGTGGAGCAGGAATAAGCGCGGCGTAGCTGCAAGATCTGGTGCGACCGACTTTCCATCCCAAGTCACCTTGTCGCCATCGTTCACTGGCGTTGTGGGCAACGCCACTGTGCCATTAACGAACACGCGGGCTTCAGCCACCATGCGTTCGGCTTCGCGGCGCGAACCGATACCGGCCCTTTGTAGATAAACATTGAGGCGCATAAATCAGCCGCCTGTCACAGGCGGAAAAAACGCCACTTCAGTTGCACCAGTCAAAGATGCATTTAAAGTGGTGTGGTTTTGATTGATCGCTACTTTCAAAGTGCGTAGGTCAGCAAAAGCTTCCGCAATACGTTCGTCACGCGCCTTCAAAAAATCAATCAGTGCACTGACGTTTTGAACATCGGCAGGTATTTCAATGTCTTCAGCTCCGCGACCAATAATTTGGCGAAGGCGCGCAAAATACAAAATCTTCACTCTTCATCCACCACATGACGCACACCGACTCGGAAATAGTCATAGCCCGTATAAAGCGTGAAAGCGGCTGCAATCCACAGAAGTATAATGCCTGTCTCTGTAACTTTCGGAATATATTTGTCTGCAGCGGGCCCAGCTATTAAAAAACCAACCGCTAGAAGTTGTGCCGTTGTTTTCCATTTCGCAATTCGAGTCACAGGCACAGATACCCGTAACTCACCCAAGAATTCGCGCAAACCAGAAACCAAAACTTCGCGTGATATAATAATAATCGCCGCCCACATATGACCGTCTTTCAAAACGCCATCAGCCGCCAGCACGAGCAAAACCACCGCCACCAAAACTTTATCGGCAATAGGATCGAGCATGCGGCCCAAGGCAGATTGTTGCTGCCACTTTCGCGCCAAATAACCATCAAAAAAATCGGTGATTGCGGCCAGAATATAAATACCTAAGGCCAACCAACGGAGCTGGTCAGTGCCCCACATTAACAATCCAGCCACCAGTGGGACAGCAATGATGCGGCCATAGGTCAGCAAGTTTGGAAGCGTCCAAACCTTCGACCCCGGAACCACATTTTTTGAAACCTTCTCAATCACCGATTTGCCCTATTAAGATTCCGGATGAAAATGATCAAAAATCATTTGTGCAAGCGCAGAGCTTACACCTTCAACCGCCGCCAAATCACTCATATTGGCTTGGCTTACAGCTTTCGCCGATCCGAAGCTTTGGAGCAAGGCTTTCTTGCGCTTGGCACCAATGCCGGAAATTTCATCCAGAGGGCTCACACCAATGGCCTTCGAACGTTTGGCGCGGTGGGAACCGATGGCAAAACGATGCGCCTCATCACGCAGACGTTGAATATAATAGAGAACAGGATCGCGCGCTTCGAGCATAAAGCTGGGCTGGCCGCTTACAAAAAAATGTTCTCGACCAGCATCACGATCCGGCCCTTTGGCAACTCCAACTACTGCCAAATCATGCACACCCAATTCTGAAAGTACCGCCTGCACCGCCGAAAGTTGGCCAGCGCCACCATCGATCAAAAGTAAATCCGGCCAAATGGCGGCATCATTTTCTTTTACCTCTCGCTCATCACCGTGATCTTTTAACAAACGCGAAAAGCGCCGCGTCAGCATTTCTTTCATCATCCCAAAATCATCGCCCGCCACTGTCTCTTCTGCTTTGATATTAAACTTGCGATATTGCGCTTTCATGAAGCCCTCGGGGCCAGCCACAACCATGCCACCAACGGCATGCGCACCTTGGATATGCGAGTTGTCGTAAATTTCAATCCGGCGAGGTGGGGCCGCCAAGTTGAAAGCTTTTGAAACACCGTCGAGCAATTTCGTCTGCGATGAAGTTTCAGCCATTTTCCGACCGTTTGCTTCGCGAGCATTTGTTACCGCATAATCCGTGAGCGCTTTTTTATCGCCACGCTGCGGAATCAGAATTTCGACCTTGTGATTGGCATGAGCGGTGAAAGCTTCTTCAATCAACGCGCGTTCTTCCACTTCATGAGACAACATGATCTGAGCGGGAATTGGCTTGTCATCATAAAACTGGCTGATGAAGGCCGCCAACACTTCGCCCTCACTGGTTGATTTGTCAGCCTTTGGAAAATACGCGCGCGTGCCCCAATTTTGCTCGGCCCGAATAAAAAACACTTGCACGCAAAACTGCCCGCCTTCGAACGCCAAACCAAAAACATCCGCCTCATGAATGCCTAGCGGGTTGATCCCTTGGGTTGCTGTCACAAAACTCATCGCCTGAATGCGGTCACGAAAACGCGCGGCGGTTTCGAACTCTAAAGCCTCTGCCGCTTCTTCCATGCGCTTGGCCAAATCAGCCTTCACGGCATTATTTTTGCCCGACAGAAAATCCTCGGCTTCGCGCACCAATTCATTGTAGTCTTCAATAGAAATTAAGTTCACACAAGGAGCCGAACACCGCTTGATCTGGTGCAATAGACATGGCCGCGTGCGGTTAGAATAAACACTATCATTACAAGTCCTTATGAGAAATGCCTTCTGTAATGTATTAATCGCATGATAGACCGATCCGGCAGAAGCAAACGGCCCATAATAATTACCCTGTCGATTTCGCGCACCACGGTGCTTTGCAAGTTGAGCAACCGCATGATCCCGGGCAATCAAGATATAGGGAAATGATTTGTCATCACGCAAAATCACATTGAAACGCGGTTTCAATTTCTTAATGAGATTGGCTTCAAGCAGAAGCGCTTCCGCCTCCGAAGCCGTCACCACAAATTCCATATTGCAGGTGATGCTGATCATCAAAGCAATACGATTATTATGCCCCTGCCCCCGCGCATAATTCGAAACACGGTTCTTCAAGTTCTTGGCCTTGCCAACATAAATCGCATCACCGTCAGCATCAAACATGCGGTAAACACCCGGCTTACTAGGAAGCCTGGTCACAAAATCGGCGATCAATTCTGCGCCTATAAGTTTGGGTGAATCGGTCATGCTTTTACTTTACGTCTTCTACCGCTTTAGCGGGAGAAGAAAGGGGCCCGTCGAGCAACGCGAGATGGGATAGATGAGGGACCGCACACTCGAAATTCACTTCCCCTCACCTATCCCACTTCGCTGCGCTTCATGGGCCCCTTTCCTCTCCCGCTCACGCGGTAGAGGACGATTTACCTTCCCCTCTCAATCTCCACACCCACACTTCTTGCATTTGGAATAATATCGGGCTTCTCAATTCTCACACGCGCTGCGGCCACGCGTTTATCGCGCAGGCACGCTTCAGCAAATTTTTCAGCCAGCGTTTCCACCAAATTCACATGGCCCTCGGCCACTATGGCTTCAACTTTTTTGGCGATGATTTCATATGATACTACATGGCTGATTTCGTCTGTTATCGGCCCCTCCGCCTCATGCACTGACAAATCAATATTTACAATAATGCGCTGAGGCTTCACCTTCTCATGATCGTAAATGCCAATCAGCGCCATAATCTCTAAATCGCGCACGAACACATGACGCAGGCGGCTGGTGGCGCTGGCCACATGGTGGGTAATCTTTGGGGCGCTCATTCATTCACCTCAACAACATCCGCCGTCTGCCAAACCAAATGTTGGCCGCCATCAAGGGCGATCATCTGACCTGTAAGGGCTGGTTGTGACAATATGAATTTGGCGGCTTGACTGATTTCCACTGGCGACGTGCCACGACCCAGCAGCGTCAAGCTTTCTTGTTTTTCGAAATCGTCTTGGCTCATCCGAGCGGAGGGCAAAGCCGGCCCGGGCCCAATGGCGTTCACACGAATGCGCGGGGCTAATGCTTGCGCCAAGGTGCGCGTGGCCGTCCAAAGACCAGATTTTGACATTGTATAAGAAAAAAACCGTGGGTTCAGCTTCCATACGCGTTGATCAATAATATTAATGATATTGCCATGCTCACCTTCTGGCAACTGTTTGGCAAAGGCCTGTGCCAGCATAACTGGACTGCGCAAATTAATATCTAAATGGCGTTGCCAGCTGTCGGCCGTAATCTCACCAACTGTATCAATTTCAAAAATCGAGGCGTTGTTGATGAGCGCTGTTAGTGGCCCAATGCCCGCAACCGATCCGGCAATCAGTTTCTCGGCAATCCCTGCTTCTGCCAAATCGCCCTGAACCACAACAGCTTTGCGGCCTTTGGCACGGATGAGCAAAGCCACTTCCATCGCCTCTTCAAGCGACTTATCGCAATGCACTGCCACATCCCAACCATCATCAGCAAGATCCAGCGCCATCTGACGGCCAATGCGTTTTGCAGCACCGGTTATGAGAACGCTTTTGATCATGCGCGTTCACCCACCACTCGACCGTCATTCCCGCGCAGGCGGGAAACCAACTTTGTGCAATCCAACACGTTTAAAGTTGGATCCCCGCCTTCGCGGGGATGACGGGATTTTGAAATGTGACAGCGCAAAATCAAAACCTCTCAACCCTCCGGCATCAAAATAACATAGTGCTTCTTCACCTTGCGCACTGTTTGCCATGTTCCTTTGAAACCAGCAGGGATAATAAAAGCATCACCTCGCTTCAAGCGCCACTTCTTGCCATCTTCGCGCGTCAACACTGCTTCGCCTTGAATGAAATGACAGAACTCCCACTCCACATAATCAACTTTCACTGTGCCTGGTGTTGACTCCCAAATGCCGCTGAACAGTCGTCCATCATCAGAACTGAAATGATTCCAAGTGTTCGTCTTATATGAGCCTTTAATCAGTTTGCTTTTATCCGGCGTTCCCTTTTCTTTTTTGGGCGCAGCCTTGCCCGTGGTCTTCATCACTAAAATATCAGTTGGGTCAGGCATCATGTTTTAGTCGCTCCAATAGCTCTGCTCGTGTGGGCGTAAAATCATTCGCCACCCACCAATCTTCCAAGTCGCGCAACACTTCGCCCATATGCGGGCCGGAAGCAACACCAGCTTTTAACAGATCACCACCATTGATTGGCATTTTCGGAACAGGCCAGCGGTTCGGCAAATCGAGTAGGGAGTGCCATTTCTGATCTGACTTTGAAGCCTTGTCCTTGGCCCAACTTAACTCGACCGCATCCGACCATATTTGCACTCCCAAATGATTAAGCATGGCACGCTGTTCCGACGGCTTGAGGCGTGGCGACAAATAAGGTGAGATCGTCACTGCATCAACGCGTTGCGCATCAACATTCGAAAGCCGTAAAGTGTCTTTCAACTGTTCCGGATTCTTTGCCAAAACGGTAAGTCGTAATAGCGCATCATCCGGCAAACGGCCAATCGTCCGCCAATCAGCCGTATGCGGAATAATAGTTTTAAGAACACCAGTTGTAGCCATAATTTTGAGTGTCGGAACAGCTCTGGGAGCAACCACAAGTTTGAACATTTCTTGGCGAATGCGCTCAGCCGAAATCTTTTTCAATCCAAATTTGAGTTTAGCACAAGCAACCAATCCAACTTTATCGGGAGAACCTTTTCCAAACCGCGCATGAAACCGAAAGAAGCGCAGAATGCGAAGATAGTCTTCTTTGATTCGCTCATTTGCATCGCCGATAAACCTGACTCTGTTTCTCAGTAAATCCACATAACCATCTGTAAAATCGAAGATTTTACCACTCGCATCACAATACATTGCATTCATCGTAAAGTCGCGGCGCATAGCATCTTCTTGCCAGTGCAATGTGAAGGCCACCACTGCCCGGCGCCCGTCCGTCTCAACATCGCGGCGCAAGGTTGTCACCTCAAATGGCACGCTCTTGTTCACAATGGTCACTGTGCCATGTTCATATCCCGTCGGGTAAACGCCAAAGCCTGCTTCTTTGCAAACGCGCATCACATCTTGCGGAAGCATGGTGGTTGCCAGATCAACATCAGCAATTGGCACACCCCACAAAGCGTTTCGCACAGCACCACCAGCCACACGAATCTCACCGCCGCCACGTGTGATCACGGTCATCAATTCTTGCAGGCGTGGTTCATTCAACCAAGCTGCACGCTTAAGACTAGGAAGGTGTTTCATAGAGGCGGTCATAAAGGTTCTTTATCATGCCCGCAGTGGCACCCCAAATATATCTCTCGCCATGCGGATAAACATAAAAATGCCGCACCATTCCTTTCCATTCGCGCGATTGAGTTTGGCGGTTCGCAGGGTTCATGAGGAAAGCCAGCGGCACTTCGAATATATCATCGACCTCATGTGCATGCGCTTGCAAATCAAATCCCTCCCGCACCAACGCTACTACAGGCGACACCATGTAATGGGTGATAGTAAGATAGCCGTCGAGATAACCCAGTGGCGTGATGTAATCGGAAGCCAACCCCGTTTCCTCAAATGTCTCACGCAAGGCCGCACCAAGCGCCGTCTCGCCGTCATCCTGCCGCCCGCCTGGAAATGCGATCTGCCCTGCATGTTTCGACAAATGCGCTGTCCGCTGCGTTAACATCACGGTTGGGCCAGCCGCGCGCAAAACAATAGGGATTAGCACACTCGCAGGCTTTGTGATCACCCCATCAGGGATCATCCGTGCACGATCATTCATATCGTCATCAGATCGGTTCCACCCCTGCGGCGGCTCTTTCAACAAGTGACGCTCCGCCCTCGCTTTGAAATCTTCAATCAAGATCAGAAGCTTTTTGCATGGGGTAAAACACACCAGAAGACCAAACGCCAAACCATTCGCCTTCCACCACACCAAGCGCCACCAAATCATAAAACAACGCCCGAGAAACCAAGCCCTCCAAATTTCGCCGCACTAAAACGTAAGGTTTCAAGCCGCCCGTATCCGCCTCATTCGCAACGCGCATAGGGTGGTCTGGCCCTAAAACAAATTTATCATCAACATTAGTTTCAAAGCTAATCTGCTGTTCGCGCCCCGCACCCGTCACCGCCATTCGGATAGCTACAAAAGGCGCGTCATCAACACGAATGCCGCATTTTTCCACTGGTGTAATCAGATAATATTTGCCGTCCGCATCATAACGCAAAATTGATGCAAACAATTTCATCAAAGGCATGCGACCAATTGGCGAATTCATATAATACCAAAGCCCGTCAGCAGCGATACGCATATCAATATCACCGCAAAATGGTGGATTCCACAACTCAACGGGTGGAAGGCCCTTGGCCTTAACCACATCATTTAAACCTTTCAGCGGATTGCTGACATCACTCGCAGTCGTCATTTTTCCAATCTATACAGTTCTCAGAACCTGAGTCGCAAAAAGCGCCTGACATGATTGCGCCATTCTTGGGCGCGAATGTAAAGACAAATGAATTAGGACGGAAAATGGCAAAAGCTAAAGCAGTGAACGATTATGATGCAACCAGCGCTAAATTGCAGGCGGCAAAATCCGCCTTGAATGATGTGGTGTTCGGCCAAAACGAAGTGGTCGAGCTTGCAATGATCGCAATTCTTGCTGGTGGTCATGCATTGATTGTTGGCGCACCAGGCCTTGCGAAAACCAAACTTGCAACATCTTTGGGCACGGTTCTAGGCCTTAACGAAAAACGTGTGCAGTTCACTCCAGATTTAATGCCAGCTGATATTTTAGGTTCCGAAGTTCTTGATGACGTAAACGGTAAGCGGGCTTTCCGTTTCGTGCCCGGTCCTGTATTTTGTCAATTGTTAATGGCCGATGAAATTAACCGTGCTTCGCCGCGCACACAATCTGCTTTACTCCAATCGATGCAAGAACATCACGTGACGATTGCAGGTGCGCGGCATGATCTGCCCCAGCCTTTCCACGTTTTGGCAACCCAAAATCCTATCGAGCAAGAAGGAACTTACCCTTTACCTGAAGCGCAGTTGGATCGCTTCCTCGTTCAAGTTGATATTTCTTATCCACCGCTCGATGCAGAGCGCCGCATGTTGTTTGCCACCACTGGCAATGACGAAGCCAAACCCACGGCTGTTCTAACCACTGAAGACTTGCTGGCCGCCCAGCGCCTTGCCCGCAATGTGCCAGTGGGCGAACAAGTGACCGATGCGATTTTAAAAGTGGTTCGCGCAGCTCGCCCGGGCGCCGATGCCAGCAAGCTGGTGAATGACAACGTGGCTTGGGGGCCATCACCTCGTGCGGCGCAAGCTTTGATGCTCTGTTCAAAAGCCCGCGCCTTGTTGCAAGGCCGTCTATCGCCGTCGGTCGAAGATGTGATTGCATTGCTTGAACCTGTTTTCAAACATCGCATGGCTTTAAACTTCGCAGCACGCGCTGATGGTGTGACTGTTCAATCTGTCATTGCTCATTTGGCCGAGACACTCGCTTAAAATATGGCGCAGTCGGCAACCAACATGATTAGCCAAAGAGCGGAAAGCTTTTCGCAAAAACTGCCACCACTTTTGGTCAAGGCCGAACGTGTGGCTGCTACAGTGATGTTGGGCGTGCATGGCCGCAGACGCGCTGGCCCCGGTGAAAATTTCTGGGCCTACCGCAATTATAGTTTTGGTGACTCAACGCAGCGCATTGATTGGCACAAGAGTTCAAAGTCTGATTCAGTGTTCATCCGTGAAAATGAATGGGAAGCGGCCAACACACTTTGGCTCTGGTCAAACCTGGGCCCGCGCATGGATTTCAAATCACACCTTGCTACCGAAACCAAAAAAGAACGTGCGCAGATTTTGCAGTTGGCCTTAGCCAGCTTGGCCATTCGCGCTCATGAACGCATCGGTGCTCTGGGCAGTGAACGCCGCGCTAGCACAGGCCAATTGGCTTTGCGGCAAATGGCCGATCATGTTTTCAAGGCAAACGACAATCCCCTGCCTGTGCCAACAGCAATGCAGCGCCAATCTGCCGCTGTTCTGATCTCAGATTTTCTCGATGAACCAGAATCGATCAAACGCGCCATTGCACCGCTGGCCGAATCTGGTGTGCGCGGACATCTTGTGCAGATCTCCGATCCAGCGGAAGAAACCTTGCCTTATGATGGTCGCATAGAGTTTTTGGGGTTAGACCAGCCAGCAAAGTTCCTCGGCATCAAAACCCAAAACTTGCGTGCCCGTTATGTTGAAGCCTTTGTAGCTCAGCGCGAGTCCGTGCGCCAAATCGCGACCCGACTTGGTTGGTCTTTTGCTGTGCATCACACAAATGAACAGCCTAGCAAATGCTTGCAAGCCTTACATCTTAGGGTCAGTGACCGATGATGCAATTCATTCAAGCCCTCAGTTTTGAGACACCATTGGCACTTTGGGGATTATTGGCATTGCCCGTCATCTGGTGGCTGTTGCAATTCACGCCGCCGCGCCCACAATCCATCAAATTTCCACCCTTGCGCATTTTGCTTGGCCTCCAACAACAAGAGGAAACACCCGATAAAACCCCTTGGTGGTTATTGCTATTACGACTGGCATTGGCTGCAATTTTAATCCTCGCCGTTGCCCATCCCAACAACCGCGAAAGCACACCGCTCACAAAAGGCACTGGCCCACTTTTGTTAATCGTTGATGATGGTTGGGCCGCAGCAAAGAACTGGCCGAAAAGACAAGAAGCACTGCAAAACATATTGATCGAAGCCCAAAGTGCTGGCCGCGTCGTAACACTTGCAACTACAACACCAACAACACGTCCGTCTAATATGAGCGGTTCTGCAGCAAGCGATGTCGTCAATGCAATTCGTGCAATGCAACCGCAAGCTTTGAACACAGATCGGCTAGCACTGCTAACAAGTTTGAAAAGTGAAAAGCCTAAAGCCGACCAGATTATCTGGCTTACAGATGGTTTGGACATTTCCGCAAAAGAATTCGCAACAGGTCTGTCTCAACTCTACGGCAGCAACTTCACAGCGTTGAAGCTTCCTGAAGATGCAAGCCTCGCTCTGGCCCGCCCCGCTGTTGACGGTGGCGACATCAAAGTCACTGCACTTCAAGGCACGGCCACAAACACCAAAGCAACCGTCCAAGCGACAGCAGGCAATGGCCGCATTCTCGCCGAGGCCCCAATTGATTTCGCAGGCGTGAACACAGCCTCGGCTAAGCTCACTCTTCCAATCGAGTTACGCAATGAAATTCAATCCATTAGTATCGCGGGTCAAAACCATGCAGGTGCCAAACAATTGTTGGATGATCGCTGGCGCAGAAAAACCATCGCCATCCAATCCGGCGCGGCGCTTGAAGCCTCACAACCACTGCTTTCGCCTTTGCATTATGTAACACGTGCTCTCGAGCCTTACGGCGAGATCCAGGAGCCTGCAAATAGTGATGAGTTGAAGACATCACTTGAAGCGGGGCTTTCAATGTTGGTGCTTGCCGATATTGGGACAATAAACACTCAGAATCATGATGCCATTGCACCGTGGATCGAAAAAGGTGGCGTTTTGCTGCGCTTTGCTGGCCCCCACCTTACGGCTACAAATGATGATCTGTTGCCGGTAAAATTACGCGAAGGTGATCGCAATCTTGGCTCGACCCTCAGTTGGGAAACACCGCAATCCATCCAATCCGTTTCTGAAAAAAGTCCCCTTGCTGGAATTAAAATTGATAGCCGCATCAGCATTAACCGCCAAGTATTGGCAGAACCTGATGCTAGCCTTCCCGATAAAACCTGGGTCAGCCTGGGTGATGGCACGCCATTGATTACGGCCACACGCAAGGGCAAAGGGCTGATCATTTTGTTTCATGTCACGGCCAATGCCGATTGGTCAAACCTGCCGCTGTCTGGCACTTTTGTCGAAATGCTCCAACGCATCGTTGATCTTGCACCTGCCGCTGGAAGCAACACAGGCAGCGCCGGCAAGACTGACCAAGGCAATGCTTTTGCCATGCGCCTCATGATGAATGGTACTGGCGAACTCGTTACCCCAAACACCAACATCAAGGCCATTGCTGCCAAAGATTTTGAAGCCGCTAAAGCGAGTGCGCAGACACCAGCAGGCATTTACAACTTGGGCACACAGGAACGCGCAATCAATTTGGATTTGAAGACCGGCGATCTCACGCCAATGACCGAGCTTGGCAGCAGCGTTACCTTGCAAACCATCACACCACCAAAGAGCACCAGCTTTGCTGAAAATCTGTTCGTCGCCGCTGCATTGCTTTTTCTTGTTGATACAT
>JAYVPZ010000025.1:0-2997 GCA_043757105.1 Aestuariivirga sp.
ACCCGCCCACTGGTTTCGTCCAGAGCGCTGGTAATGAGATTTGCATTTTGATCAAGTTGAGATGCAATGCGCCCCGTCACTTCGTCGATGCGGCTGGCGTAGCCTGCACTTGAACTGTTCATTTGAGATAGAAGTTGATTGCCTGACTGATCAAGGCCAGCCAGAATTTGAGCGCTGGTTTGATTGATGCGCTCATTAAATTGGCTGGCAATGCCGTCCACCGATTGTGCAAATTGATTGCCGCTGTCACCCACAACATTCAACAGATCATTGCGTGAGGCTTGAACTTTGTTGATGAAATCATTGGCCAGCGTTTGCAGACCTTGGGTCACCAAATTATTGCTTTGTTCAATACGACCCGCGGTATCAACACCTGAACGCTCGATGAGTGACGCGATTTCATTTGAAGTTGATTTCAAATGATAAGTAATATTTTCTTCGATCACACCAAAACTCTGTGCCAATTCTGCGGCAGTTTGTTTAACGTTCGCCACGGAGCCACTGCTGAGGCGTTCAATCGTTTGGCTGACTTCAGAATTTGCTGCTGTCAGTTGATCGGTGCTTTGACGCAACAATTGCAACAAGTTGGTTTCCATGCCTTGCACTTCACCGCCGAATTTGCGGGTTTCATTGCCGAGATTGTTGGCCGTGAAGTTCAGAGTTTCAACATATTGCTGCAACTGGCCGGAAAAGCCGCGGAAATCACTGAGGAGCGTTGTTGACATGCGCTCAAACTGGGCAGAGTGACCGCCAATTTCTTGACCTGTCATGGCGGCACGTGCGGCCACATCTTCAATCGTGCGGGCCAGTTCAGTGGTTGAGCCCTTCAAGCCATCTTCCAAACGCGAGAAAGTGGAGAGGGCAAGGTTAATCACTTGGCCCAGATTCTGCGTGTTGGATTCCAAGCGATTGAGCATTGGTGCTGCGTCGCTGTTTACCAAAGCGCTAGTTTGTTGCAGGGCCAAGCGTTGGGTTTCAAGACCATTCACCAGACCGCGAATACGGTCTTCGTTGCCGCCAAAGGCGCGTTCTACAGCTGAGATTTCCTTATGTACGATTTCTTCCAACGCAGTGGCGCGTTGAAAAGCGTGTTCAACGCCGCCGACCAAAAGATCAACTTCTTGGCGCACGGCTTGGGCAATTGATGTTAGGCCATCAGTCGCCAAGTCTTGGGGACGAATAAGACGCATTGCTGATTGCATCAGCACTTCTGACACTTGACGCGAATGTTGGACGTGCCAATTTGAATAGGCGATTGAGAAAATTGCAATGATTGGCATGACCAAGACAGATGCCGCTTGTAGTAAATCAATCGGCGGTTGGTTTGTGCCTGCGACCTGCGAGGTCAGCAGTGAATTGTAGGCCATCAACCAAGCCACAAACCACAAGGCGGATATGCCAATAGCAAAGTAATAGACGCCCATCGACGGCCTTTTACGCAGACGAGCTGCCAGGTTGGCAGTGGTGCGATCATTCTCATTGGCAGGGCTCGTCCGAAAGGCAGCCGGAGCTGCATCTTGGATTTGCTCGGCCATATCGAAAGCCGGAGTTTTGCCTTTGCGACGATTATCTGTTGGTTTAGTTGCCATACCTTGTACCCGCTTTTATGGGACGATTGCGCGCCCAATTATTGGTTCTTCGTCACATCTCATTTTGGGTTGCACCAATTTGAGGGCCCACAGGACTAGGAACTCTACAAATACCATATTAACCTAATTTTCACGGTTTTTGAACCCGTAATCAGGGTTGCCCACTGGCTAAATGAAGAAATGGTTAAAATTGTGGATCAACTTGAATCGATTCAATAAATTAAACTTTAGGGGTGTTTGTTCAACGCGTGGTATCAAGTTCTTGCTAGTCTAATCTGATCGATATGGGGACTTAGTGGTGAGCAGACAAGACTTACAACACGGCCAAGTTGCGGCGGGTGTGGCTCTCGAACACATTGTGTTCAGCCGTGAACGCCTTGCCTACAGCACGATGAATGATGCAGCTTTGCAACGTGAAGTGCTGGGACTATTTATGGCACAACTCAAAGAAACCCGAGATCAGCTCAAGACCAAGCTTGTATCAGTGCAAGACCGCAAATTCTTGAGCCACAATTTGCGAGGTGCCGCTTCTGCTGTCGGAGCCTTGCAAATTGAGGAACTGGCCAAGAGCTGGGAAAGCGTCAACTTTGATCCTTTGGTTCTTGATGCCCTTTTAGAAGAGGCAGAGTCCTCATTTAGAACCGAAACCAGCGTCATTTTGCACATGAGCTAAGCGGTTGCCTTTCCTAGTCTCTTCTCTTAAAAAGCGGACGCGTTTTAAAGGGACTGCTGCATAAATGGCTAAGATCACTTTCATTCAACACAATGGCAATGAAATCATTGCTGATGGCATTGCCGGTATGACTGTTATGGAAACGGCTGTGAAGCATCAAGTGCCCGGAATTGATGCTGATTGTGGCGGGGCCTGCGCCTGCGCAACGTGTCATGTTTATATTGAGCCTGAGTGGCAAGACAAGACGGGCAAACGCAATCCAATGGAAGAAGATATGTTGGATTTCGCTTTTGATGTGCGCGACAACAGCCGCCTTTCCTGCCAGATCAAGGTTTCAGATGCGCTGGACGGCCTGCGTGTTAAAGTTCCAGAAAAGCAATTCTAAGAAAGTCCAACTGATGTCTGACGTGATCACCACTGATGTTGTTGTTATCGGGGCGGGCCCATGTGGTTTATTCGCAGTGTTTGAATTGGGCCTCTTGGATATTAAGTGCCATGTGCTGGATATTCTGGATCGGCCGGGTGGGCAATGCGCCGAGCTTTATCCTGAAAAACCAATTTATGATATTCCGGCTTTGCCGTTGGTGACCGGCGCTGATTTGACTTCGCGTTTGATGGAACAGGCCGCACCTTTTAAACCGCAGTTTCATTTCAACCAGATGGTCACTTCGTTGGAAAAGCGCGGTGACACGGATTTTGTGTTGAAGACGGACGGTGATTTGGTTTTCAATTGTA
>JAYVPZ010000026.1:0-2995 GCA_043757105.1 Aestuariivirga sp.
TCAAGCTGTTGCGACTGAAGTTGCCGATTTCTCGAAGAAATCCTTTGAAAAAACTGCCGGCCATTTGGAAAGAGCTGTTGCTGCCAAGTCTTTTGAAAATGCCGTTGCTGTCCAACAGGCTTTTGCAAAAGAAACATTTGATGCAACTGTTGCTGAATTCACAAAGTTAGGTGAAATGTATGCTGCAGCAGCTAAGAGCGCATTCAAGCCATTTGAAGCCAGCTTTGCTGCTTTTGGCGTGAAAGCTCCAGTTACAAAGTAAGTTTGTCTCTGCGTTAGAGTTTGAAAAGCCCGCTGGTGAAAACTGGCGGGTTTTTTTATGTGAGCTCAATCATCACAGGGACATGATCAGATGGCCGTTCATGGCCACGAACATCTTTATAAATTTCCGCAGTCACCAACATATCGGCCGCTTGTGGCGAGAGCAGCAAATGATCAATCCGTATCCCATTGTTTTTAGGCCAGGCTCCTGCTTGATAATCCCAAAAGCTGTATTCAATTTTTGAAGGATGTAGTGCACGGTAAGATTCGGTCAATCCGAGCGCGAGAAGTTCGCGGAATGACTGTCGAGTTTGGGGCAAGAACAACGCGTCGGTTGTCCAGTTTTGCGGATTGCGCGCGTCTTCTGGATTCGCAATCACATTATAATCTCCAGCCAAAACAAACGGTTGTTCTTTCAACAATTCTGTTCTTGCAAAAGCCTTAAGCCGCTCCATCCACGCCAATTTATAGTCATATTTTGGGCCGGGCGCAGGGTTGCCATTGGGCAGATACAGTCCGCACACACGTACAGCCTTCGCACCTTCAATTATGGTGGCGGCGATGAAACGAGATTGCTCGTCAGTTGCATCCCCCGGCAAACCGCGCTGCATATCTTCCATTGGCAATTTTGATAAAAGTGCCACGCCATTATAAGTCTTTTGGCCATGAACTTCGGCGCGGTAGCCTAGCTCTTCAAAATGGGCAACGGGGAACGCGTGGTCTTCGCATTTAATTTCTTGCAGGCACACCACATCGGGTTTTGCTTCTTGAAGCCAAAGCGTAACCGACTCCAAATGCGCTTTGATGGAATTCACATTCCAAGTGGCAATGCGCATCAGAAAGAAAAGCTGGTGCCGCAGCCACAGGAAGATTTGGCGAGCGGGTTTTGAATGCGGAAAGATTGGCCCATGAGGTCGTCAATGAAATCGAGTTCTGATCCGGCCATGAAGCCGAGCGACGTTGCATCCACCAAAACGCGCGCACCATCGCGCTCAAACACTTTATCATCATCTTCAGGCTTATCGCTGAACACGAAATCATATTGAAAGCCGGAGCAGCCACCACCGTTCACGGCAATGCGTAAAGCCGCCACTGCCTGTTGCTTGGCGGCAATTTCGTGAATGCGCTTGGCGGCGCGAGCAGTGACACTGATTTGCAGTTCGGACATGGTGTAGATGTTGTGTTTTCGTGCGAAAATGTCAATGGTCAGTTTCATGACGAGTCTTGCCCCATATGCCGCCCATTTTGCCCAGAGTAGGGGCAGGGTTGTGGCCGAACCGGATGCGCCGTCGCGCAGTGTATTCGCGCGCGATCGTGACCGGATCATTCATTCAGCTGCTTTTCGGCGGCTGAAACATAAAACTCAGGTGTTTGTTTTTCATGAGGGCGATCATTTCCGTACACGGTTGACGCACTCGATTGAAGTCGCACAAGTGGCTCGTTCTATCGCGCGGGCTTTGCGACTTGACGAGGATCTGACAGAGGCATTGGCACTGGCGCATGACCTTGGCCACACGCCGTTTGGCCATGCAGGCGAGCGCGAATTAGATCGTTTGATGAAGCCTTACGGTGGCTTTGATCATAATGCACAGTCTCTCAGAATTGTGACTAAACTCGAACGGCGCTATGCGGCGTTTGATGGATTGAACCTCACATGGGAAACGCTAGAAGGTCTTGTCAAACACAATGGGCCACTCGTTGATGGTGAAGGTCATGCTTTAGGGCACTATGCGGAATCAGGATTGCCTGCCGCGATCATTGAATATGCTGAAGTGCATGATTTAAAATTGTCGAGCTATGCGTCTGCTGAAGCGCAGGTGGCAGCTGTGTCTGATGACATCGCTTATAATGCACATGATGTCGATGATGGTCTTCGCGCCAAACTTTTCAATGTTATCGATCTAGGTGATATTCCTCTGGCAGGGCAGGCGCTTAGTGAAGTGCTGACCGCCTATCCTGATCTCGATACCAACCGCGTGATACATGAAACGGTACGACGTTTGATTTCGGCGATGGTGGCAGATGTGTTGGCCGAGGGTCACAAAAGCATTTCTAAATCTCATGTAAAAACCAGCGACGCTGTTCGTGAATTGGGAAAACCACTTGTGCAATTTAGCGCCCAAATGCGCGAGAATAATAAAGTGTTGCAAAGTTTCTTGTCGCAAAAAATGTATCGCCATGCGCGCGTTTTGGAAATCATGGAGCGGGCGCAACGCGTCATCCGCGATTTGTTTGTTGCTTATATGAATGACGAGAAGCTGCTCCCGTCTGATTGGCGCGAGGATCATCCGATTTCCGATCAGAGCCGCTATGCGCGGCAGGTGTGTGATTTTATTGCAGGCATGACCGATCGTTATGCGCTCGATCAACACAAGCGTATGTTTGACCTCGACCCACTTTTCCGATAGTCAGCGCACTGAATTGTTTTAACGGGTTAATATTAGTATCATGAACGTTTTCGCCCATTTTCAGGGTGTTGTTACAAATGCCGTCGAAACGCTTGTGGAGCAGGGTAAACTGTCTGCTGGCCTCGATTTGAGCAAGCTCACGACTGAGCCTCCGCGTGATGCATCTCATGGTGACGTGGCAGTTAATGCGGCGATGGTTTTGGCCAAGCCTTCGGGCATGAACCCGCGTGCCGTCGCAGAATTATTAGTGCCGCTGCTGTCAGAAGATTCAGATATTCAATCTGCTTCCATCGCTGGCCCCGGCTTCATAAACATCAAATTGAAAG
>JAYVPZ010000027.1:0-2992 GCA_043757105.1 Aestuariivirga sp.
GGCCAAGTGCTGCTGGGCTGCTATAAGAAATTCATGAGCAAAAAAATTGATTTATCAAAACTGCAACCCGCAACGCGCCTGAGCCATTTGGGCCGTGAATATTCTGAACATGGCATGGTCAACCCTGCGGTTTATCATGCCTCAACTGTTCTTTTTTCCGATTATGCGGCTTTGAAAGACCGTGCAAATCAAACCTATAATTATGGCCGACATGGCACGCCTACTTCGCGTTCACTGGAAACAGCGATTGCACAAATGGAAGGTGGTTTTGATTGTAAAGTTGCGCCTTCGGGTTTGGCAGCGATTACAACTGCGCTTTTGGCCTTTCTGAAATCAGGCGACCATTTGCTGATGACCGACACGGTTTATTGGCCGGCACGAAAGCTGTGCGACACCGTTATTAAAAATTTAGGAATTGAGACGACCTATTATGATCCGCTGATTGGAAAAGGTATTGTTTCTTTGATCAGGCCGAACACACGGGTGGTTTATATGGAAAGCCCCGGTTCGCAGACCATGGAAGTGCAGGATGTTCCGGCGATTGCGGAGGCGGCTCACAAGGCGGGGGCTTTGGCTTTCATCGACAACACTTGGGGGGCTGGGCATTTTTTCAAGGCTTTCGAGCATGGCTGCGATGTTTCGATTCAGGCGGCGACGAAATATATCGTCGGGCATTCGGATGCGATGTTGGGCACTGTGGTTTGCAATGAAGAAACTTGGCCACAATTTAAAGAGACCTATGAAACCATGGGCATGTTTGCGGGGCCGGACGACATGTATTTGGGTTTGCGGGGCTTGCGGACAATGGATGTTCGGTTGGAGCGACACCAAAAGAGTGCGATCATTGTGGCGGAATGGTTGCGCGGCCAAGAGGCTGTTGAGACGGTTTTGTACCCTGCTCTTTCAAATGCGCAGGGCCATGAGATGTGGAAGCGTGATTTTAAGGGCGCCTCGGGATTGTTCTCGGTTATTCTTAAACCAGTTGCTGAAGAAGCGCTTGCTAAGCTGTTGGACGGGTTAGAGCTTTTTGGAATGGGTTATAGCTGGGGTGGATTTGAAAGCTTGGTTGTGCCGTTTAAACCACATCGCACGGCTACTAATTGGACGGCTGAAGGGCAATGTTTGCGGTTCCACATTGGCCTTGAAAGCACTGATGATTTGATTGCTGATTTAGAACAAGGATTTAAGAGGATGCGAAATAGTCCTTGAAATCTCAGATATAATTCCCACCTTAGGTGTTGAATTGGTTTTTGGAGATGCGGATATGATCAAGTTTTTGGGTGTTATGGTATTGTTGTTGTTCGGATTTTCTGGTGCTGTTTTGGCGCAGGACGACCCCGAACTGATTTTCAAAAAGAATACGGTTTTTCATCTACTTTCGCCTGATGCGAAGCTTGCGACCTATGTGATTGATGATCCACAGATCACGGGTGTGGCTTGTTATTTTACGGTTCCGGAGCAAGGCGGCTGGAGCGGTTGGGCAGGCTTTGCAGAACAACGTTCTGAGACATCTTTGGCATGCCGCCAAGTGGGGCCAGTCACGATTGGTGCAAAATTTGCGCAAGGCGATGATATTTATGAACAGCGCCGCTCATTGTTTTTTAAAACCATGCACATTGTGCGCGGCTGTGACCCGAAGCGTAATGTTTTGGTATATCTGAGCTATACGGATAAGCTAATTGATGGTTCGCCCCAAAATTCAACTTCTACGGTGCCGATTATGCCATGGGGTAACAGCCCTGCTCCGAAATGTGGAGAATTTGTAAATCCGTAAATGTTGGAGAGATTGAAAATGTTTGGCCGTGTGTTGTTGGGCTTGTTGTTGATGAGCAGTTTGGCGCGCGCCAATGACTCTGTAGCGGAACTTGGTGCGGGCGGATTGGTTTTGATACGCGCCAATGCTGTGACTATGCAGTCGGAGGATTTGTATATCTCGCCTTCAGAGGTGCGGGTGAACTATGAGTTTCGCAATAATGATAAGGAAGCCCACTCTTATTTGGTGGCGTTTCCGATGCCAACGGTCAACCCGGATAGCTATCTCGACTCAGATGTTTCAATTCCTAATCAAGAGCAAGATAATTTTCTAAATTTTCAATTGACGGTTGAAGGCAAAGCACTTGAACCACAGTTGGAAATGCGAGCGCTTTCCGGCGGGTTAGATGTGACCGATGAATTGAAAGCGCTGGGCATTCCACTGAACCCGCTCTCAGATAAGACGCGCGGGTTTCTGGCTAAGTTTCCGCGCGATAAACTGGGTGTCTTGATCAAGAAAGGTGCGGTCGTTACTGATGATCAAAATGCGTTTCCGGCTTGGGCGCTGAAATCAACATATTATTGGTATCAAGATTTTCCGGGTAATGCGGTTATAAAAGTTGCCCATAAATATGTTCCTGCTATTGGCGGTGCATTTTATAGCGCGATACCAGAATATGAAAAGCGTGACCGCGATACTTATTGTGTGGATGGCGGAACGCAGAAGGCGATCGGGGCTAAATTGAAAAATGCCACTCAAGAGCAACCATTTTTGAATGAGAAGACACTGCAATATATTTTGACCACGGGTGCAAACTGGTCTGGCTCGATTGAGAATTTCAGACTGGTTGTGGACAAGGAAAAGCCAGACGCAATCGTTAGCTTCTGCATGGATGGCGTTACGAAAATTTCACCCACTCAATTTGAAGTTAAGAAGAAGGATTTCACGCCAGTGAGGGAACTGGATGTTTTGATTTTGAGTGACGTGCCGAAGAACTGAAAAAATTGGCGACCCCGACAGGATTCGAACCTGTGACCGACGGTTTAGAAAACCGTTGCTCTATCCAGCTGAGCTACGGAGTCGTTATTCAAGTTTTTCGCATGGCTGAACCCAAAAGTCTGCAACTTTTGTGCGCTAAGCTTTAGATCAATCTGACTTTTGACGGAATCGTCAAAAGTCAGATAAATTGATCGAAAATAATAACTTAGGGCGCTTTTGATGTTTCCATGAAACATCAAA
>JAYVPZ010000028.1:0-11733 GCA_043757105.1 Aestuariivirga sp.
GTAGCCGATTTGCGGGCGATGCGACAGGTGATGATTAACCTGCTTTCGAATGCGATTAAATTTACCGATCCAGGTGGGCAGGTTATCATTTCGGCAACGGTTGCTAAATCGGGTGAATTGACGGTGAAGCTGAAAGACACCGGCATCGGCATGAATGCAGCGCAATTGCAGGATGCTTTGGAACCTTTTAAGCGCGTTGAAACATCAGGCCGCGAAACTCAAGGAACGGGTCTCGGCTTGCCATTGACCAAAGCTTTAGTGGAGGCCAACCGTGCCAAATTTACGCTCAGCAGCGAACCCGGCCAAGGCACATTGATTGAAATTACTTTCCCAACCACGCGGGTTTTAGCTGAATAGTTTTTGCCTTCATGAAATTGCCGCAACTTTGCCTATAAGCCACAATGATGAACCGAATTTTAGGCTTTGGATTTTTGAGTGTTGTTCTGGTCATGTTGGTCTTGGCCACATGGCTTTCGATTTTTATGCCCGCGCGGATTTTGCATCAAATGCAAAACGACTTTTTGGCTCGTTCGGGTCGGGCATTAGCGGCCAATGCTGGCGCATCATTATCGCTTTCACCAAGTCTTGGCGTGACTTTCCACGACATTCGCGTTGATGGCGCTTCTGCCCTGAGTGAACCGGTGTTAAAAGCCAAGTCGCTTTTTGTTCCAATCTCGTTAGCGCAGGCATTTTGGTCTCATCCAACCAAAGACGAAATTGTTCTGGAGGCTCCAGTTTTTACAATGGGCTTCAACAGCGAAGGTCGAGCAAATATTCTTTTGAGTGATACAACAGCGACCGTAAAGGCTGATGTCAAAACGGCTCTGCCAGCGCCGTTGCAGGTCACATTTCAAAACGGAAGCTTCGTCTACAAAGACGAATTGAAAACCCAATCGTTTACGTTGAGCGAGGCGGAAGGCTTGATTACTGTTGACGAACAACAGGAAATAAACTTGAAGTCGGCGGCTGTGCTTGGTGGGCAACGCGTTCACTTTCAGGGTGCGCTGCATTCACTGCCGCGCGCCTTTAGTGATGGTTCACCATTTGATTTTAACTTGGATGGAGCAGGTGCTGCGTTTGGTTTTTCAGGGCGTGTTATTGCAACTAACGGTATTGATCTTGCCGGGCAAGCCACTGTTGATACAGATGACGCAGCGCGATTGTTAAAATGGCTTGGCGTTGAATTGCAAGGATTAGGTGAAAAATATCCGCTGGCGATCACAAGTGCTGTTGAATCACAAGGTGCCGCTTTTCTACTGAAAAAGGCTGATGTAAAAATTGCAAAGATGACGGCGCAAGGTGATGTTTCGTTTTCTACAGCAGGTGAGCGGCCGCACCTCACAATGGCGATCAATATGGATGAGTTGAATAACAATCTATACGCGTCTCCCGTCAAAGGGCTTGCGACAATTGGAAGTTGGAGTGACCGACTTTTCGACTTAAATGATATGAGAACATTAAATGTGGAATTTCGCATTGCGGCAAATCGATTTCACTTTGGCGATTTCATCACAGGGCCAACGCAAGTGGAAGGCAATTTGAAAGACGGTGTTCTGAGCGCCACGTTGAACAACGAAACATCCGGCAAAGCGGATGTGATTTTTGATTCATCACAATCACCGCCAAAGTTAAGCTTGAACTTTGATCTCAAAGATTTAGACGCCAAAACATTTGTGACACAGTTTACGGGAATGAATTGGGTTCAGGGTGCTTTGCGTTTGATTGCCACATTAAATGCAGAAGGTGCAAGTCAGGCAGAGATGATCAGCAATCTGAAGGGCAATGCCGAAGCGCAAATTGACCAAGGTCGGATCGAGGGTGTCGATCTGGCTGGACTTTCGGCTCATATTCAGAGCGAAACAGTTTTAGGTTGGGAAGGTGCGGCGACTAGACCCGTTTCTGGAGTTGTTCAATTATCCGTGGCTGATGGTGTGGCAACTCTGCAAGAGAACAACTTGACAGTACCCGGTATTAAAATTTCTCAAACTGGTGAAATTGATATTTTGCGTAGGGCCTTGAATTTAGAAGCAATGCTCAAACTGAATCGTGCCGACGGTAAGCCCGTGAAAATTAAGGTGACGGGCCCTTGGATAAAACCGAGTTTTGCGTTGCTAAAATCTGGCAATTGATCCCTATCAAAATTCGGCGCAAATTACATATATGATTATTGTTCAAGAACAAGCCTTCGATGTGGGCCAAGAATTTGCTAAACTGAAAGCGCGGCGCTCGGATATCGGGGCAACGGCCATGTTTGTGGGCAGCGTGCGCGATATGTCTGATGGCAAGACTATTTCGACAATGACCTTAGAACATTATCCGGGCATGACTGAAAAAGCCTTGGCCGATATTGAAACTGAGGCTCGACAGCGCTGGCCGATTTCTGATTGTTTGGTCATCCACCGTTTCGGAAAATTGCAGCCCGCTGATGATATTGTTTTGGTCGTCACTTGTTCAGCGCATCGTGAGGCGGCTTTTGAAGCCTGCCAGTTTTTAATGGACTGGCTGAAAACCAAAGCGCCATTTTGGAAGCTGGAAGGAGATGGGGACAAAGCCACTTGGGTCGAAGCTAAAATCAGCGACGACAAAGCGGCTGATCGATGGAAAACACAATCGGAATCAAAGTAAGCCCGTATTTCTATTTCTTTTTAATAGACTTCTTGGCGGGTTTTTTGATCGCTTTCACAACGGCTTTCTTTGCAGGTTTCTTCGTTGGTTTTTTGGCAGCCACTTTGGTTTTTGCTGGAACTTTGGATTTTGGCGCTGGCGCTGCTTTCATCAAGCTGCCAAATTTTGTGAAGAACTGATTGGCCAATGATGTCGCCGTTGAATCAATCAAGCGTGAACCAAGCATGGCCAGTTTGCCTCCGATTTGCGCATCCACATCATAGTCCATTTGTGTTTCATTGGCGCTGAGTGCTGTGAGCTTTACGGTGGCGCCGCCCGTTGCAAAACCTGCAAATCCACCATCCCCCTTTCCGGAAATGCGGTAACTTTCGGGCGGTTTCAGATCACTTAAAGTTACTTGGCCACCAAAATTCGTTTTAACCGGACCTAACTTGATTGTGACGGTCGCCTTGAACTCATTTGGCGAAGTCACCTCAATTTTGCTGCAGCCGGGAATGCATTGCTGCAAAATCGCAGGATCGTTCAAACCCTTCCAAACAGTTTCGCGTGCTGCTGGAATATTTTGGCTGCCGTTAAGTTTCATGTCAGTTACCTCGGTGATGATTACTGCGGAGAAGAATAGCGCAAATTCAATCATCAATATAGTGGAGCTGTTGGCCTCCTATGCCTTGTCCAAATGAAAATGACTTCAGTTGTCAGCTAATTTTGGTCAAAGGAAAGTGACATGCGACTGCGCGCCCATCAGTTTGTTCCAGCAATTCGGGTCGATCAGACTTGCACCTGTCCTGCGCCACCGGGCAGCGCGGGTGGAAGCGGCATCCGGGTGGCGGATTGATTGGGCTTGGAACATCTCCTGTTAGCACAATCCGTTTGCGTGTGCCTTGCTTGGTAACATCAGGCACGGGCACGGCGGAGATGAGCGCCTGCGTGTAGGGGTGGGCCGGATTGGTGAATATATCTCCGGCGTTTCCGAGCTCAACAATTGATCCTAGATACATCACCGCAATGCGCGTTGATACTTGGCGCACAACGCTCAGATCATGGGCGATGAAAACATAAGTTAGGTTCAAACGATCTTGAAGATCAGCAAGCAAGTTTACGATTTGCGCCTGCACGGAAACATCAAGCGCTGAAACAGGTTCATCAAGAACGATGAGCTTTGGCTCTAATGCAATGGCGCGGGCGATGCCGATGCGTTGACGCTGGCCACCTGAAAATTCATGAGGAAAGCGCAGCGCGTGATCGGGTTGAAGGCCGACAAGGTTTAAGAGCTCTGCTACGCGGTCTGCAATTTGCTTTTCGGACCGTTTAGTATGAACGCGCAAAGGCTCAGCAATTAAATCACGCACGCGTCGGCGTGGATTAAGCGAGGCGTAGGGATCTTGGAATACCACTTGCAATTCTTTGCGTAAGGGTCGCATTTCGCGCATCGACTTTTTCGTAATGTCTTCGTTCTTAAATTTCAATGTGCCGGAGGAGATATCATAAAGTCTCACCATGCAACGGCCAAGTGTGGATTTCCCGCAGCCGGATTCACCCACCAAGCCTAAAGTTTCGCCGGGCATAATTGCCAGCGACACCCCATCGACGGCGTGAACAGTTTGTTTGCCGCGCGCCGAAAATCGCGTTCCAACCGTGAAGTCTTTGCTGACGTTGATGGTTTCGAGGAGCGGTGTTTTTTTCATTGCGCACTCTTCAAAAAGCAAGCCGCAGCATGTTCAGCCTTGCCAAGCTCAGGTTGAGCCGAACATGCATCAAACATGAACGAACAGCGCGGGCCAAAGCAACAACCTTGCGGTCGGTTCAACAATGATGGCGGGGAACCTGTTATCGCACGTAGGCGCTTTGGTTTGGCGCCTTCGAGCGGCGGGATCGAGTCGAGTAAGGCTTTGGTGTAAGGATGTTTTGGTTTTAAAAATAACTCATCTCGCATCCCACGCTCCACAATGCGCCCGCCATACATCACCATGACGCGATCAGCAATTTCAGCAATCACGCCCATGTCATGGGTGATGAAAACCACCGCTGATTTATGGTTGCGTTGCAGCTTGCGCACAAGGTCTAGGATTTGGGCTTGTACAGTGACATCCAGCGCCGTGGTTGGTTCATCTGCCACGAGCAACGAAGGATTACAAGACAGCGCCATGGCGATCACCGCGCGTTGGCGCATACCGCCTGAAAGTTGGTGCGGGTAACGATCCACAGCATCAGCAGGATTGGGGATATTCACTTCGGCTAACAAGTCGATTGCCTGTTGTCTTGCGGCAGATTTACTGATTTTTTGATGGGCAAGAATCTGCTCAGCGATTTGCCAGCCGATTGTATAAACGGGTGTAAGCGCTGTCATCGGGTCTTGGAAGATCATCGCGATTTCGCGGCCACGCAATTTGCGCATTTCGGTGTTGGGCATGCCGACCAGTTCGCGGCCTTTGAATTTGATGGAGCCTTTTATCACCGCGTTAGGGTCATTGATCAGACCCATCACGGCAAGAAGCGAAACGGTTTTGCCAGAACCAGACTCGCCAACCATGCCAAGAATTTCACCCTCGCCAACATTAAAGCTTACGCCATCAATGGCACGTATGAGGCCCTGTTCACTGCGGAAGGATACTTGCAAGTCTTTGACTTCCAGCATCAGGCTTTTCTCACGCGCGGGTCAAGCATGATGTAAACCACATCAACTAATGCATTCGCTATCACCACAAAGAACGAGGCAAAGATCACTGTGGTCATGATGATCGGTAGATCAAGATTGAGCAGCGCGTCATAAGTTAGTTTGCCGATGCCCTGCAAGTTGAAAACCACTTCTGTGAGCAGGGCTGAACCACCAACAAGCGCGCCAAAATCCAAACCAAAAAGAGTCACAAAACTGATCAATGATGTACGCAACGCATGGCGTAGCAGGATGCGCGCTTCCGATAAGCCCTTTGCTCTGGCCGTGCGCACATAATCCTCCTGCATTGCTTCAATCAAATTGGCGCGCAGTACGCGGCCATAGAGTCCGATATAGAGGATCGCTAATGTGATCCACGGAATGACAAGCGTTAAAAACCACGCCTTCGGGCTAGAGGTGAAGTTCTTATAACCCAGCGGCGGCACCCATGAGAACATCCACGTGTCATGAAAACGGCTTTGGGTGATCAGGTTCATCACTTCGCCCAACCAATAGACCGGCATTGAAATTCCAATGAGGCCCAATATCATCAGTGTTTTATCAAGCCAGCTGTCCTTGGTGGCGGCAGCGACCGTCCCAATAATCATGCTGAAAACCACCCATAAGACTGCGGCGCCGATGACCAGTGACATCGTGACAGGGATCGTATTCAGCACTGCAGGTACAACTTTCCAACCGCGATTGACGAATGATGTGAGATCACCTGTTACGAAAATCTTTTTCATCATCGTGAAATATTGAACGTAAATCGGTTGATCAAGGCCAAAGCTTTTACGCACGGTCTCCAGAATTTCAGGGCTGGCGCCACGGCCCGCAATGCGTGATGCAGGATCAGCACCTGGTGTTGCAAAGAAAATCAAAAACACCAAAACGCTGATGCCGAACATCACAAAGATCATTTGCCAAAGGCGCTGCAAAATAGCGAGGAGCATTAACCGCGTCCCAGCTTAATTTTTGAACGAGGATCAAGCGCGTCGCGCAACCCGTCGCCCAGCACATTAAGTGTGAGTACCGTGATCACGATAGCGATGCCGGGGGCAAGTGCGACCCATGGTCTTGAGTAAAGCAGCCCCTGACCGTCTTGAATGATCGTGCCCCAGCTTGCGGCAGGTGGCTGAACACCGATCGATAAAAATGAAAGTGCTGACTCTGTGAGCATGCTGAGCGCCATCATCAACGGCACAAACACAATCAAAGTGGTTGTGACATTTGGCAAGATATCACGGAACAAGATACGGTAACTTGGAACGCCAAGGCTGATCGCCGCCAAAACAAATTCACTTTCGCGCAAAGACAGAACTTGGCCACGAACTGGCCTAGCAACATAGGGAATGTAAATAATGCCAATGATAAAAATGGGCAGCCAAAGGCTTCCTGATTCAATTGTGAATGGGCCAATTTCAATACCGTGTGCGATCATCACAATTGAAAGTGAAATGGCCAAAAGATAGACAGGAAAGGCCCAAAGAATATCCAGTATGCGCGACAAGATTATATCCGTCACGCCGCCAAAAAAACCTGCGGCCAGTCCCAGCACCGTCGCAAACAGTAGTGTTAGAATTGTAGCGCCGCCCGCAATGATAATGGAAGTCAGTCCACCGTAAAGCAGTCGCGCCATCACATCACGGCCTTGATTATCAGCGCCTAGAAAATAACTGCCAAGCTCCCAAGTAGGGCCAATGGGATTGTAGCCGAGGCCTAAGCCTTCAGTGGATTGCTCCATCACAGGTGTTTGAACACCATCCAACATGATGGTGGCATCAAGCGTTGAGGTGAACGGATTGACGCCTGCCCATTTGGCATAAATCGGTGCTGCCATGCAAAACACCAAAATCAAAACGAAAAAGATCAAAGCGGCCATCGCCACTTTGTCGCGCATCAAACGACGCAGAGCCGTGGCCCAAGGGCCACGGCTTATGTCTGCGTGTATTTCAAAAACTGCGGTCACTTTTGGTTTAAATTATTGAACCCAAGACTGCGTTACCATCCAATAAAATTGTGAGTTGAATTGAAAATTGCCTAAGCGCTTTGATGTGAAGTCTAGGTGCTTTGGTGTGAACAAAGCTGCCATTGGCGCTTTGTCGGTGATGGCTCTGTCAATTTCTGCCCACATTTTATCGGCGGCGGGTTGGTCAGTTACACCGAGAGCCAAAGCAGATTGCATTTTGGCGTCGATATCCTTGTCGCAGAAGCCGGCCATATTAATTGAGCTATCAGAACCGGGTGTAAAGCTCGAACAGCCAAACAAAATATTTGCAAAGTCTGATGCTGCTGGATAATCTTGATACCACTGCGTGACCGACATTTGCACTTTGTTATTGGTGTTTTGAATGTAGGTAAATTGAATATCAGGCGAAATCGGCTTGACGCTGGCGTCATAACCCAATTCATTCATCACGCTTTGCAGATAGACGCCGATGGACTTGGCCACGGTTTTATCTTCGGGAACGATCGTAACTTTCATACCCTTAGTGCCGGATTCTTCTACGAGCTGCTTGGCTTTTTCCATATCAGGCGCCGACCACTTTACTCCGGGATCTTTGGTGTAAGGGCAATAGTCAACATGGCCGGGGAAGTTTGGCGGCAAAACCTGACAAACTGGTGTTGCCAACACTGGGCCGCCGAAGAGATTAACCAATGCCTTGCGGTCAATGGCGTAGTTCACCGCTTGGCGCACTTTGATATTATCAAAAGGTGCTAAACTATTATTCATCGGTACATACCACCACGCTGTCAGTGGCGTGATATGAACTTGATCTTTATTCTTGGTGCCCATTTCCGCCAAACGATCAGCTGGTGCTTCATCAAACATCCAATCAGCTTCGCCGTTTTGCACAGCTGTCACTTGCGCTTCTTCAGTCAAACCAAAATCATATTGCACCACGTCAGGATAACCATCCGGCTGGGCTTGCTCGCTCCACACTTTAAAATTTGGATTGCGGCTCAAGGTCATGCCTTTATTGGGATCATAGGCGGTGATTTTATAAGCACCAGTTCCGGGCATTGGCTTCGAGCCAACATCTTCCACAGGCGAATTAGCAGGCAAAATGGTAGCATGGGGCAAGGCGAGTTTGTCAAAGAACTCAGCATCGGGGCGCGTGAGATTGATTGTTACCGTGCTTGCGGCTTCATCGCCAATCACACCACCTTCGAGTGTGCAGGTCTTAGGTTCTTTGATACATTTGTCCGCGCCCACAATCACTGAATAGAAGCCACCTGCCGTTGGACTTGAGACCTTAAATATGCGTTGGAAGGAAGCCACAACATCCTTCACGCCCATATCTTGGCCATCAGAAAATTTAATGCCTTTGCGAATTTTGAAGACAAAGGTTTTCCCGTCATTGGTAGGCTTTGGAAATTCTTCGGCAAGATTTGGCACTTTGATGAACCCATCGGCACCAGCAGCCTTTTGAAAAGCGACCAATCCATCATAAGTTGACTGAAAAATTTGCCAATATTGCAATGTGTAATTGATCTGTGGATCTAGGGTACCTGCGGCGGCGCGTGACACAAGCCGCATGGTGCCGCCGCGATGTTCCTTCATATATTCAGCAGAAGCTGGGGCCATTGCGCTGAATGTGAACGCGGCAAGTGCTGCGCCTGTAAGTAGATATTTTTTCATTGTCGTCTCCCTATTTTTTTAATTAGTCATTGGCGTTAAGGAATGCCCCAACGCGTTTCATGCAATCATGTTGTTCTTCCACATGTGGCATGTGGCTGGAATTTTCGAAGATGTGCCAAGTGGCCCCTTTGATGTGATCGGCAAAGGGCTGAACACAAGCTGGCGTTGCTTCATCATGGCGGCCAGAAATAACGTATGTTGGCACTGTGATAGAATGAAGCCGATCGATGACGCTCCAGTTCTTCAGCGTGCCGACAACGTGAAATTCGTTTGGCCCATTCATCACATGGTAAACTGTTGGATTGCGCGTCACCTGATCAAAGGTTTCAGTGACTTCAGGTGGAAACGGAACCACGCGGCACACGTGATGCTCATAAACCCACATGGTTGCGTTTTGATATTCTGGGTCGCCCAATGTGTTTGATGCTTCATGCTTATTCAAAGCATCTTGAATGTGTTGTGGCATTAATTTGCGCATGCGGGCCGCTTCACTCATCCACAGCGCCATTGACGCGGGAGAATTTGCGATGGTCAGAGATTTCAAACCAGCAGGACGAGTCACGCCATATTCAGCGCCCAACATGCCGCCCCAGCTTTGGCCAAGTACATGAAATTTTCCGCGTTGGCCTAAATAGTCAACGAGATTATTTAGTTCATCAATAAACAATTGAACGGTCCAGAAGTCGCCGCCCCTATCAGGTAGCAAAGTGGAGTTGCCGCAGCCTAACTGATCATAGTGAATAACGGCGCGACCTTCAGCCGCGATCAACTTGTAAGCATCGACATAGTTATGAGCCGCACCGGGGCCACCATGCAAAATAAACAGCGGAGGTTTCTTGGCTCCAATATCGCCAGTAACGCGGTACCATGTTTCATACTCGCCAAACTTAGCGCGGCCTTCCATAGTGCTCAATTTGGTCATTCATACACCCCTTGCTTGAACAGCAATGAACGAAGGCTATTCCGAGTTTCCCCTTCTGGCAATGGGCCTGTGACAATTGACACAAACTATTATTCGCGTGATCATTGCCTCCATGAAATGCACCCACACGATCCATAGTCACACTTGTCATCATGGTTGGAACAACGCAAACGACCCCGCGCTAAAGATCGCACCGGGCGAGACAATCAGCTTTAATCCGCCGGACTCTTCAGGCGGGCAGATCACCCCGCAGTCTAAGCTTGTTGATTTGGGCAAGCTTGATTTTGGTAAAGTTAACCCAGTTGCCGGGCCAGTTTATATTGATGGCGCGGAACCGGGCGATGCAATTAAAGTAACGCTGCTTGAGTTTGGCCCATCAGGTTGGGGCTGGACTGCCAATATTCCCGGATTTGGTTTGTTGGCTGATCAGTTCAAAGATCCAGCTTTACATATTTGGAAATATGATGCGGTGGCATTGACCCCAGCGCTTTATGGGCCGGGCGGCAAAGTTCCTTTGAAGCCATTTTGTGGAACGATTGGTTTGGCTCCTGCTGAAGCTGGTCAACATTCAGTGGTTCCGCCACGCCGTGTGGGTGGTAATCTTGATATTCGTGATCTCGCTGCTGGTACGGAATTATATTTACCAGTTGAAGTGAAAGGCGGATTGTTTAGCGTGGGTGATACGCATGCCGCGCAAGGTGACGGCGAAGTGTGCGGCACAGCGATCGAAAGCCCGTGTACGATTGCTGCGAAGTTTGAATTGGTCAAAGGTGCAAACCTCGCTTTCCCACGTTTTACAACGCCCGGACCCGTTTCACGCCACTTGGATGTGAAGGGTTATGAAGTGACCACAGGAATTGGACCTGACCTGATGGAGGGTGCACGCAGCGCTGTTTCAGGCATGATCGAATTACTATCGAAGCGCTATAATATGAATGCTGTTGATGCCTATATGCTGTGCTCAGTATGTGGCGATCTGCGTATCAGTGAAATTGTTGATATGCCAAATTGGGTCGTGAGCTTTTATTTTCCGCGCGTGGTTTTGGAATAGTGGTGCTGCGAGGGAGGATTGAACTCCCGACCTCACCATTACCAATGGTGTGCTCTACCACTGAGCTACCGCAGCATCTAGGCGATGGCCATACAAAATCGACACTTCGCCCGCAAGCTTTAAATCTCCATCCGCGATGTAATAGCGAAATTTACCGTGATTTGATGAACAGTCGTGAGTAAAACCATGGGAAATGTTCGCCCAACATTCTAAGTTTTGATGCACAATCTAAAGATATTGACTTCATCCGTGTTTGCAGATGAACACTGAATTACGACCTTTATCAATATTTTCTTCAACTTGTTTGATGCTGTCGATTTCAATACGCGCAGCTTCGCGCCTTCCAAATTGAAGAACCTGTTGATTTGAACCGGGCTGAAAATAAATTCGGTCTGCACACTGCAGCGCACGGATGTCGCGCAAAGTGAGGGACTCAATATCTTGAGTTTTGATCACATGAAGTGGTGTCACTGCATGTTTTGATTTCTTTTGGAAACCAAAAGCTTTACCAAAATATGCGCTCCAATAATTGCGGCGGTTGCTGCTGGCACCTAATCTTTCATTCACGCGGGCACGGATGCGAGCGGCACGCTTGGCGAGGGATTGGACATCGGCGGGTAGAGTTGATTCCAGCAAGCTGCGGACATGTTGCGCCAAAACGGGTGCTGCACCACTTGTTGAGATGCCGATGACCAATGGTGATTTGTTGACAATGGAACCGAATTGAAAGGTGCAATAGGCAGGTTTATCGATGATGTTAACAAGTGAAGTATATTTTTTAGCGGCGCTGAAGAACTCTGAGGCTTCATCTTCAACAATGTCGGCAACGATCAAAAAGG
>JAYVPZ010000029.1:0-2988 GCA_043757105.1 Aestuariivirga sp.
AAGCGGCCTTGTGTCATCAGCATGTTTTGCATTGCGAATATTGATCCGGCCAAAGCGCGTAAACGCCTGACCATGGCGACCTGAACGTGTGGGCATCACGCAATCAAACATATCAATGCCGCGCGCCACAGCCTCAATCAAATCTTCAGGTGTGCCCACACCCATCAAATAGCGTGGCTTATCTTCTGGCAAGGCAGGCGCTGTAAAATCAATGGTTTGGAGCATCAGCTCTTGGCCTTCACCCACAGCTAGGCCACCAATGGCATAACCTTCAAAACCAATCTGGCGCAGGCCATCAGCACTTTTTAAGCGCAGCCGCTCATTCGTGCCACCTTGCACAATACCAAAATTACCGCGCCCCGGTTGCGAACCAAACCCGGTGCGTGAACGGGCTGCCCAGCGCAGCGAAAGCTCCATTGCCTTTTCGCCTTCAGCCTCGGAATGCGGAAGCTCTAAACATTGATCAAGTTGCATCTGTATATCAGAACCGAGCAAGCGCTGAATTTCCATCGCGCGTTCAGGAGTCAGCTCATATTTGCGGCCATCGATATGCGATTGGAATGTTGCGCCGGTTTCCTTGATCTTACGGATTTTCGAGAGCGACATAATTTGAAAGCCGCCCGAATCCGTCAATATTGGGCCTTCACAACCGATGAACTTATGGAGGCCGCCAAGTTTCGCCACTTGCTCCGCACCGGGCCTTAACATCAGATGATAGGTGTTGCCGAGGATGATATCAGCGCCTGTTTCCTTGACCTGATTAAGATAGAGCCCCTTCACTGTGCCAACAGTTCCCACTGGCATAAAAGCTGGCGTTCGAATGTCGCCGCGCCCCGTGTGCACCGTTCCGCGCCGTGCCAAACCGTCTTTTTTGTGAAGTGTAAATCCGAATTCTTGCGTCATGCGGCAGGCCATAGCAGGCTGGCATCGCCATAGGAATAGAACCGATAATTTTGCGCGATGGCATGGGCATAAGCTGCTTTCATCGTGGCTGTTCCTGCGAAGGCGCTGACCAGCATGAACAGTGTAGAACGCGGCAAGTGAAAATTGGTCATCAACCCGTCCACAGTGTTGAACTTGTAGCCTGGTGTGATGAAAATATCGGTGGTTCCCGAAAACGGTTTGCCAGCGGCACTTTCGAGCAATCTCAGCGATGTTGTTCCAACAGCAATTACCCTACCCCCACGGGCCTTTACGGTCTGAATATGATTCAAAGTCTCAAGCAAAACTTCTCCCCATTCCGCATGCATTTTATGGTCGCGCGTGTCGTCTGCTTTTACAGGCAAAAATGTGCCCGCCCCCACGTGCAAAGTAACAAATTCTGATTCAATTCCAGCACCTTGCAGAGCTTTCATCAATTCAGGTGTGAAGTGTAGCCCAGCAGTGGGCGCGGCAACCGCGCCAGATTTTTGAGCATAGACGGTTTGATAGTCAGATTTATCTTGTAAATCTTGAGCTCGTTTAGATTCGATGTAAGGTGGCAAAGGCACACGCCCGACTTGTGTAAGTGCTATGTCGAGATCCGTTCCCGTTTTATCAAACCGAAATGCAACCTCTCCAGCCTCGCCTTTTTCTTCAACAATTCCCATTAAATCGTCATTCCCGCGAAGGCGGGAATCCATCGCAGTCTCAATATCTATTTGGTTTCTTGATGGACTCCCGCCTTCGCGGGAGTGACGGGTGAGGCTGAAAAGGATTTGATCACCGACCTGAAGTTTCTTCGCAGGTTTCACAAATGCCTTCCATCTTGCCCCATCGAGCCGCAAATGAAGGAGAGCCTCAATCTTTGGCGTTGTGCCAAGCCGCCCTACGCGAACGCCTGACAATGCAGCTGGAATGACTTTTGTGTTGTTGAAAATCAAAAGATCGCCGCGCCGCAATTGGCTGGGCAAATCACCCACGCGTAAATCAGAAAATGTGCTATTATTTACCACTAAAAGCTTGGCAGCTTCACGCGGGGACACAGGCCGGAGGGCGATATTTTCCGGCGAAAGTTCAAAATCAAAATCGGCGACGCGCATGTGGTTTAAAATTTCCACTTTTAGTCGTCATACTCCGCGAAGGCGGAGTATCCATTACAAAGTCAGAATCTTTCCCGTGATGGATTCCCGCTTTCGCGGGAATGACGATTTTGTATAGAAAAAAGTCGATTAAACGTCAGCCGCAACTCGCATAGTCACGATCTTGTCTGGGTTTTTTGGTGGTTCGCCACGCTTCAAACCATCAACGAAATTCATGCCGTCCGTCACGCGACCCCAAACAGTGTATTGGTTATCAAGAAAGCCAGCGTCGCCAAAGCAGATGAAAAACTGGCTGTTGGCCGAGTTTGGATTGGACGAACGCGCCATTGAGTAAATGCCCTTAACATGTGGCTCTTTGGAGAATTCGGCCTTGAGATCAGGCTTCTTCGAGCCGCCCATGCCCGTTCCCGTTGGGTCGCCGCCTTGGGCCATAAAGCCTTCGATCACGCGGTGAAATACGACGCCATCGTAAAATTTTTCGCGCGCCAATTCCTTGATGCGGGCCACATGGCCGGGAGCTAATTTGTGCAACAGTTCAATTGTAACGCGACCTGACTCCAGATCGACATAAAGTGTATTTTCGAGATCAGCCATTATTGCACAGTTACCTTCGTCATTTTGTCTGGATTTGCCGGTGGTTCGCCTTTGTTAATCTGGTCAACGCATTTCATGCCTTCACCATCAACATGGCCAAACACAGTATATTGGCCGTTCAAAAATGCGCCGTCTGCGAACATTACAAAGAACTGGCTATTTGCAGAATTCGGATCAGACGAACGCGCCATTCCAACTGTGCCGCGCACAAACGGCTTTTTCGAAAATTCAGCAGGAAGATTTGGTTCTTTAGAGCCGCCAGCGCCAGTGCCAGTCGGGTCACCCGTTTGCGCCATAAAGCCGTCAATCACGCGGTGAAACACAATACCATTATAAAAACCAGCAGCTGCTAATTTGGTGATCTGCGCAACAT
>JAYVPZ010000030.1:0-11720 GCA_043757105.1 Aestuariivirga sp.
CAGGTTCCGAATGGATTTTAAGATAAAGAGCTCAAAATGCAAAAATTCAACCACGCCGTCGTCTGGATTGATCACCACGAAGCCAAAATTTTTCACTTCAATCACGACGAAGTTAAAAAACTTACCTTGCAACCTGAAAATCCAACGGTTCACATTCACCATAAGGGCAATACCATTGGTTCAGGCCACGAGCCCGAAGATCAACATTATCTGCACAGCGTGGCAGCGGCGATCAAAGACGCAAAATTGATTTTGATCACTGGGCCTGCCAATGCAAAAACCGAGTTGGTCAAACATATCCACCATCATGAACCAATGATGATGAAACAAATCGCGGGAGTCGAAACTGTCGATCATCCCAGCGATAACAAACTTGTGGCTTACGCCCGAAGCTATTTTAAATCAGACCATCAAACCAAGCCACGAGAAATGTAAGTGAAACAACCAAGATGATTGGAAAAATAATGTTTACACTCTTTCTTATCTTCGGCATCGTACTTGTTTACGTTTTGATGAAACGCCAAAATTTCATCGATCATCTCGACAAATTAGATACAGAAATAAAATCCTCATCCAAACCATCTTTCCCCAGAATAGATTTGCCACCTGTTGTGATGGCCTATTTGACGCGCGTTGGCGTAGGCCACCAAGATGTTTCAAAATATGTTACTTTCGATCAGTCGGTTCAAATGTGGTCGGCTCCTGGCGTCAAGCCAATGGATATGACCGCCAAGCAAATCATCAGCACCAATGAAACTGAATTTGTATGGCGTGCGCTTTCAGGCTTTGCTGACAGTATTTTGATTGCTGACTATTTCGTTAAATCTGTTGGCGGCATGGAAGTTAAAATGTTGGGCACAATAACATTGGCCAATATAATCGGTGGCGAAAGTGCAGCCAAGGGTGAAGCCCTGCGCTATCTGGCCGAACTGCCGCTCAATCCCGATGCCATCTTGTTCAATACTGCATTGGAATGGACCGCAATTGATTCCTCATCATTTAAAGTGGCAACAGGCCAAGGAAAGGCGCGCGGAGAAATCACTTTCAAACTCGGTGATGACGGTTTGATTGCAACTGGCAGCGCTCCATCGCGGCCCTATGCTGAAAAAGACGGCAGCACGACCGAACACCCATGGCACGGCCGCTTCTGGGATTACCAATCTGTCGAAGGCCGCATTGTTCCCATGCAAGCCGAAGTCGCATGGAAGTTGGACACAGGTGATTTCATTTATTGGCGCGGCAAGATGCTGAATTGGAAGGCACAATCGCATTGATTGCAAAAACGGCAAACGCTTCTGAAAATGGGCCGACGCAATGGCTTGCTGATTATCCTTGGCCAAAACGCGACGGTCATAAATATCAACGCGGCCATGTTTTGGTTTTGGGTGGCTCAGAAATGACGGGTGCCAGCCGACTGGCGGCACGCGGCGCTCTTCGCATTGGCGCGGGCGTAGTAACGCTCGCGGCCCCACGAGCAGTCTGGGCTATCTATGCCACGTCACTCGTGAGCACGATTGTCAAGGCAATCGAAGGGATAGAGGATTACAAGACACTGCTAGAAGACGAGCGTTATAACGCGTTAATTATCGGCCCTGGCGCTGGGGTAGGGGAAAAAACACGCCAAGCTGTATTGGCCGCCCTCGCAACCAAACGCAGCATCGTTTTGGATGCTGATGCTATCACGTCCTTTGAATCACTTCGAGGCGCGCTATTCAGCTCCATTCAAGGCCCTTGCGTTTTGACTCCGCACGAGGGTGAGTTTGCGCGGCTCTTTGATCTCACCGGAGATAAGCTGGCCCGTGCCCGTGCAGCGGCCAAACAAAGTGGCGCGGTAATCGTCCTCAAAGGAAGTGATACCTTCATCGCAGCACCCGATGGTCGTGCCATCATAAATTTCAACGCACCACCATACCTTGCAACGGCGGGCAGCGGCGATGTGCTCTCAGGATTTATTGGCGGCCTGCTTGCCCAGGGCCTAGCACCATTTGAGTCGGCTGCGGCAGCAGTGTGGCTGCATGGAGAAGCGGCAACCGAATTCGGCGAGGGACTCATTGCAGAGGACTTGCCCGAGGCGCTTCCCAAAGTTCTGAAAAGACTAAAAGAAGTATCTGATGGAGGTATATATTGAGGCGATCTTCACGGTTTGCCATCAGATTTGCAATTTGTTTGGCTACCCTTGCTCTAGCGATTGTAGCTATTCAATCATTCGCTTTCCCAGTGTTTCATTTTCCCCTGCCAACCGGCCCGTATGAAATTGGTACAATGACGTATCACTGGGTCGATGAAAATCGCCCAGAAATATTTACAGAAAATCCGAATGATCACCGTGAGCTGATGGTTCAAATCTGGTACCCTGCCAAGAAGGGGTCACCCGCTCACAAGATGCTCTATTTGCAAAATGCCGATATTGTTATGGCGAGTTTTGCCAAAATTCTAAACAAACCAAAATTCATTTTCGGAAATTTCAAACACGTTATCACAAACGCCACGCCTTCTCCGCCAGTGGCCAACACTGAACCCAACTATCCAGTATTGCTTTTTTTGGAGGGAGCCGCTGGCTTTCGCCAGATGAATAATTTTCAGGTGGAGGAGTTGGTCTCGCAAGGTTATGTTGTTACAGCTATCGATCAACCGGGGACGGCGGCCGAAGTGGTGTTTCCTGATAGTCACCAGATCGCTGGTTTGTCCGTCGAGCAAATGCAATCGCTGATCCGGCCCAGTTATATGGCAAGTCAAAACAGGGCAGTTCTCAATGGCAGGGAACTCACCGACGCCAGTATCATCCCCTATCTCACCCAAGATGTAATCTTCGTTTTGAATCAGCTTGCCAAATTGAACAGCGATGATCCAAATAATATTCTTAACGGCAGATTGGATATGCAACGCGTTGGTGCATTTGGAATCTCACTCGGTGGCATAGTTGTTGGTGAAGCATGCCGCGCCGAGTCCCGCCTGAAAGCCTGCATCATGATGGATGCTCCTATGCCAATCGATGTGGTGCAGTTTGGCCTATCACGTCCCAGCATGTGGATGACGAGGGACGCTGACTCAATGAGGCTCGAACGAACGCGTTCCGGCGGTTGGCCGGAGAATGAAATCAACGCTCATCTAACAAGCATGCGTGCTGCATATGACGGCAACAAAGCCAGCTCATATTTTTTACAATTGCCCGGAGCCTTCCACAGCAATTTCACTGACGTTCCATTGTGGTCTCCACTTGGCCCTTGGCTGGGCATCACCGGGTCGATGGATGGTACGCAAGCGCATGGCATTATCAACACCTACTCAGTTGCATTCTTCAACAAGCATTTGAAAAACCTCCCGACAGCTCCACTTGACACACTGTCAACTCAGTATCCTGAAGTGCAATTCGAAAACCGCTAAATTTAGAAGGGTCAAAAAATGAGAAAAATAATTGCAACAATTGTTGGCGTGATATTGGTGCTTCTCGGCCTGTTGTGGTTCTTGCAAGGTGCAGATATTCTTCACATTCGGCCGATATTGTGCTTTGCCGATTGTGAATATATCGCGGGTGGCTCGTGGGTTTGGGAGATTGTTGGAGTTTTTGCGTTTGCACTCGGAGGCGCAATCTTGATCTTGTTTCACACACCTTGGATAAATTGGCCTGAAATCTTCCGACTGGGGCGCCAAAGGGTTCCCGGCACCGACGACAAAACCCAGACTAATACTGCATCAATATTTTTCATCTTGGTTTTCACCCTTTCTATTCCATTCAACCTGCTTGGTATATCCGGTGCGAGGATTCCTGGCCTTTCATATTTGCCCACCAGTTCATTTATGACTTTTGTGCCGATGATCGCTGCGATGATCCTTGTCTATCGGCAGCTTGGCAGAAATGGCATAAAAGCGTTGGCCAAGCGAGTGTTTGACGTCAACAGACAGGGCAACACAGGCTGGGTTTTGGTAGCATTTTTGTTTATGTTGGTCGTATCTGCATTAGAATTTGTATTTTTACGGTTCGCTGGTGTGTCATTACCGTTGCCTCAAATAACGCCCGGCGCGGCAGGTTTTGCTTTCATTATTTTCTTTATCGGAGCAATCGGCGAGGAACTCGGCTGGCAAGGTTATGCCTACCCAATGCTTAGGAAAAAGCACAGTGCTTTGGTCGCTGCTCTTATTCTTGGCGTCATCTGGGCCCTCTGGCATGTGATCCCATATGTACAACTGGGGCACGACTTAAATTGGATATTCTGGCAAGTCCTTTGCACTATTGCGCTTAGGATCATCATCGTCTGGCTCTATGAAAACACCCATCAAAGTGTTTTCGTTGCGGTGCTGTTCCACACGATGATTAATGTCTCTTGGGTTGTTTTTCCGGTCTCTCTTTCTTATGAGCATCCGCTTGTCACATTCCTGCTGCTCGCATGTGCTGCCGGACTCGTTGTGTTTTTCCAAGGGTTCAAATCACTAAAACAAACCGCCCCATCTGGATTCGACTAAGAGAGTTTATTGACTTCGATCATGTTAGGGCCTCTAGTTATCGGGCTTTGATAGGGTGTCGGTCAGTTTGCCGCGACCAAGTTGGATTGTGCGGTCATAGATGCGGCACATCCGAGAGACCTAGATATACATGAATATAAGTTTGCCAGAGCCGCCGCAGGCGATGCCGAATAAAGGTATTGCGCAAACGGCTGATTTTTTGGTTGTTGGCATTGGCGCGTCGGCTGGTGGCTTAGAAGCGTGCAGTAAATTGCTAGACCGCATGGGCGACGGCAGTGGTATGGCCTTCATCATTGTGCAGCATTTAGACCCAACCCATGAAAGCCTCATGGTCAGCTTGCTCGCCAAGCATACAAAGATGAATGTACTTCAAGCTGAAGACGGCATGCTGATTAAACCAGGTCATCTTTACATCATTCCGCCAGGAACTTACCTGTCCGTTGCAAAAGGTTATCTGCATGTCTCGCCTCCGCAGGCCCGCCATGGTGCACGTTTGCCATTTGATTATTTTTTGCAAACTTTGGCACTGGACTATGGCGCACGCGCCGCCTGCATCATCCTATCAGGAACAGGTGGAGATGGCAGCCTTGGCATTAAGTCGATTAAAGAAAAAGCTGGGATGATCATAGCCCAAGAACCAACCGAGTCAGCATTTGACGGCATGCCACAGAGTGCAATTACCACTGGTCTCGTCGACCAAGTGTTGAAGGTTAGCGATATGCCGAATGCTCTACTGAAATTTGCGAACCAGAAGATCGCTGTTCTTAAAATCGAAGAAAAGCGGCCCACTGACGAAGCAAAAAATGGAATTGCCGAGATTGTAGATCTCATGCGTACCAAATCTAAGCATGATTTTTCACGCTATAAAATCGGAACGGTGCAGCGCCGCATAGAACGCCGCATGGAAATGCTCGGCATCGCCTTAAACGATGTGGATGCCTATCTCGAAGTTTTGCGTAAAGATATAAATGAAATTGAAACTCTTGCGAATGATCTTCTGATTAATGTCACCAGTTTTTACCGTGACCCAAAAGTTTTTGAACATCTGTCCGCGACAATAATTTATGATCTCGTTGCCAAACAACCGCCAGAGCAACCGCTTCGCATTTGGAGTGTGGGGTGCAGCACGGGCGAGGAAATTTATACGCTCGCAATGTTATTTCGAGAACAGATTACGCTGCAAAAGCGCAACGTGAAACTTCAACTTTTTGCATCTGATATTGATGCTGATGCCGTAGCCAGTGCGAGAGACGGGCATTATCCAGACTCCATTTCCGCTGAGGTTTCACCCGAGCGTTTGGGGCGGTTTTTCAGCAAGGAACAAACTGGCTACCGCATATCTCAAGATCTGCGCGCAATGGTTATCTTCACAGTTCAAGATTTACTGACCGATCCGCCTTTCGCCAAGCTTGATATGATTTCCTGTCGAAACCTGCTGATTTATTTGCAACCGGAAGCCCAAAGCAAAGTTATAGCATTGTTTCATTTTGCTTTACGAAACAACGGCATATTGTTCCTAGGCAGCGCTGAGACGGTTGGCAGTGCGGAGATCAAATTTGAAATTGTTTCAAAACCTGACCGGATTTATCGCCGCATCGGCCAAAACCGCCCCGGAGAACTGCTCTTTCTGATGGAATCCTCTAATAGCCCAGCCCTATCGCGTGTGCCAATAACCAATACAACTGCATCACGTCCTGCGGCCTTTGCCGAACTTTGTCAAAAATTCGTGATAGCCAATTACACACCTGCTACTGTTCTTATAGACCGAAAATTTGATTGCCTTTTTACACTTGGTCCAACCGAAGATTATTTATCTTTAGCGCCAGGTATTTCCAGCCACAACATCATTGAAATGGCCCGTGATGGTGTGAAGTCAAAACTCCGCTCTGCCATTCAAATGGCGACGCAGGAGAACAAGCGCATCCTTCTTGGCGGCGGCCGCATGAAGAAAGACGATAAAACCAAGGCCTTCAGCATTATGGTTGAACCCGTAAAGAGCGAAGGCCAAGACTTGCTGTTGATCTGTTTCAAAGAGGAAACAAAAGGAGAAGTGGTCGCCAGCGGCCCCGCTGATCCAGAAAGTGTAACGCGTGTTTCCGAACTTGAGCAAGAATTGGCAACCACTCAAACAGAACTCAAAGTTGCCATCCGCGATCTTGAACTTTCTGCCGAAGAACAAAAGACCGTCAATGAAGAGACTTCATCTGTCAATGAAGAGTATCAATCAACCAACGAAGAACTATTGACGTCCAAGGAAGAACTGCAATCTCTCAACGAAGAACTGACCGCGCTCAACAGCCAACTTCAAGAAACATTAGAACGACAGCGCATCGATTCAACTGATTTGCAAAATGTTCTTTACAGCACCGATGTGGCTACTATTTTTCTTGATCCGAATTTGAAGATCAGGCTCTTCACGCCAGCAACTAAATTGCTGTTCAACGTCATTCCATCAGATATCGGCCGCCCGCTTGCTGATTTGAACTCACTGGCTACAGTTTCAGATATGCTAGGCGACGCACAGATCGTTCTTGAAACTCATGAACCCATCGAACGTGAAATAGAAGCCAAAAGCGGCGCTTGGTATATCAAGCGCATTCTGCCTTATCGTGCCAGCGATGGTTCAGTTGCTGGTGTTGTTATTACATTCAACGATATCACAGATAGACGGCATATTGCTGATGCTTTAAAAATTGCTGAGCGCCAAGCCCAATTGGCAAATTTGGGAAAGTCTCGATTTCTCGCGGCGGCCAGTCATGATCTGCGTCAGCCTTTACAAACATTGGTTCTGCTTCATGAAATGCTGGCAAAAAACGTGACCGGTGAAAAAACCAAAAAACTGGTTGGGCGTCTTGATGAGACGATAGGTGCCATGACCGGCATGTTGAATGCCCTTCTTGATATAAATCAAATTGAAGCTGGAACAGTTGTAACCGAAAAAGTAAGTTTCCCAATCAATGAGCTTTTGCAGCGCATGCAAGGGGAGTTTGCCTTTCATGCGCAAGCGCAGGGGTTAATTCTGCTTGTGGTGCCGTGCAGCATTACGATCAATACCGATCCGAGGCTTTTGGAGCAGATGATCCGCAATCTTCTCTCGAACGCTCTTAAATATACCAAAACTGGTAAAGTGCTCTTGGGTTGTCGCAGGCGAAAAAATTATATCAGTATTGAAATATGGGATACAGGAATTGGAATCCCACTCGAAGAACAACAGGCAATTTTTGAGGAGTATCACCAAATCGACAATAGCGCTCGTGAGCGCAACAGAGGTCTGGGCCTTGGGTTATCGATCGTAAAGCGCCTTGGAATATTGCTAGATCACCGAGTCACGGTGACGTCGCAACATGGACATGGCTCAGGTTTTTCGATTGAAGTAAAGTTGCCAGTGGTTTTACCAACATTAAGACGTAAAATTCTGCCAACAGAAAGATCTTCAGAGCCAAAGATAATAAATCAGAAGAAGCTCTCAATATTGGTTGTTGAAGATGATCTTGCTGTAAATGAGCTTTTACAACTGCTGTTAGAGGGAGAAGGCCATGATGTCGTTACAGCCCTTGATGGCAATCGCGCCTTCGAGCTTACGGCGAGCGGAAATTGCAATTTCGATATTTTGATCACAGATTTTAATTTGCCCAATGGCATGGACGGATTAGAGCTTGCTGCGAAACTACGTACAAAACTTCAACGCCAATTGCCAACCATTGTTTTGAGTGGAAATATATCAACAGGTTTGTTACGTGAAATATCTGAACAAAAATGTGTGCATCTCAACAAGCCAGTTAAACTTGAAAAATTAATAACCACGATTGAGCAATTGTTAGTCTCCAAGACATCAAAACCCACCACTATAACCTTGCCGCACAACCACCCTGACAAAGCTATGATATTTATTGTGGATGATGATCATCTTATCCGGGATGCTTTATGCAGTGTGTTTACTGATGCAGGCCATGATTGTGCTTCCTTCGAATCCAGTGAAGATTTCCTGGCATCTTATAAAGCTGAGCGGGAAGGTTGTTTGCTCATTGACGCCTATCTACCGGGCATGAACGGATTAGAACTCATTCAGCATTTACGCAAATTGGGCAACAGCCTTCCTGCAATCATGATCACCGGCAACAGCGACGTTACAATGGCGGTTGATGCCATGAAGGCTGGTGCGTCTGACTTCATTGAAAAGCCGATTGGAAGCCTAGAGCTAATCTTGAGTGTAGAGCGCGCACTTGACCAGAACAAAGATTCGGGAAAGCGCGAAGCCTGGAACAAGAATGCGGCAAAACAAATCGCTGATCTCACGCCGCGCCAGCGCGAGATTATGGATATGGTTGTGGCAGGCCACCCCAGCAAAAACATCGCAGCCGATCTTAAAATCAGTCAGCGCACGGTCGAAAATCACCGCGCCGCAATAATGGAACGAACCGGCTGCAAATCCATCCCGGCATTAGCCAGATTGGCTCTGGCGGCTTCGGCAACAAAGAGCGTGATCGTCTCATCTAAGTAGTTTCCGATGCTGGTTGAAGGTTCGAAGTTCGCCTAGCGTGCAGCTTCATCATCCAACATCAAAGGATACATAACATGTTCAAAATATTTTCAGCCGTAGCAACCTTTGCCTTGTTCGTCCAGTTTGCAACGCCAGCAATGGCTGGAGCCTCCGTCACCGTAAAGCTCTTCGACAATGGCGAAACGTTAGACCTGAGCAAAAACTTAGGCATGGCACCAGGTACAAAGATGGATATGACCAAGGCACCTATGAGCATCAAGATTCAGCCCGCCGTGGTTCCTCAGGGCAAAGTGGTGTTCAAAGTGACAAACAACTCCAAAACAGTGATCCACGAAATGCTGTTGGCCCCAATCACTAACGCCAACGCGGCACTCCCCTATATCAACAATGAAAATCGTGCCGATGAAGAAAAAACGCATGATCTGGGTGAAGTGTCAGAACTCGATCCCAGCAAAAGCGGCGAACTGACCGTCGATATGAAACCGGGAACTTACATCCTATTCTGCAACGTTCCCGGCCATCTTGGTGCCGGCATGTGGACAACGATTACTGTGAAATAAACTTGGATAAATACAAATGACACAGAACGAAAAGACCAATCGACAATGGATTTTAGCCGAGCGGCCCGTAGGTGAGCCTACGGATAAAACTCTAAAATTGGTTGAGGGTGATATTCCAAAAGTTGGTGATGGTCAGATATTGTTGCGTACCGTCTATCTTTCGCTTGACCCATATATGCGTGGCCGCATGAGCGATACACCTTCCTATTCTCCACCTGTACCTGTGGGGGGCGTTATGGTTGGCGGCACCGTGGCACAGGTTATGACGTCTACTGCAAAAGGATTTGCAGCGGGTGATTTTGTTCTGAGCTTTAATGGCTGGCAAGATTATGCCGTTTCAGATGGCAAGAGCGTGACCAATCTTGGCAAGTCGCCAACTCATCCTTCATGGGCACTTGGCATTATGGGAATGCCGGGCTTTACGGCTTGGGCGGGCCTCACCCAGATCGGTGCGCCCAAATCAGGCGAAACACTTGTCGTGGCGGCGGCGACAGGCCCAGTGGGAGCTACCGTGGGTCAGATTGGTAAGATCATGGGGTGCCATGTTGTGGGTGTTGCTGGTGGGCCTGAGAAATGCGCCTATGCTATGAAAGAACTTGGGTTTGATTCTTGCATCGATCATAAGGCAAATGACTTTGCCGCGCAGCTTGAGAAAGTAACACCAAAAGGCATCGACATATATTTTGAAAATGTAGGTGGCAAAGTTTTTGATGCAGTGGTGCCGCTGTTGAATGCCTTTGCACGCATTCCGGTTTGCGGCATGGTTTCGCAATATAATGCTACTCAACTGCCCGCTGGGCCTGATCGCCTAAGTTGGCTGATGGGCCAAATTCTGCGCAAGAAAATCAAGATACAAGGCTTTATAATCTTCGACAGTTTCGGTTATCTCTATCCCGAATTTGCAAAGCAGATGGAGGATTGGTTGAAAGATGGAAAGATTAAATATCGTGAAGAAGTGATCGAGGGACTTGAAAGTGCACCCAAAGCTTTCATTGGTCTGCTTAAGGGTGAAAATTTTGGCAAACGCGTAATCAGGGTTGCCGTTTAGCTGGGTACTAAAGATCGGAGTTAGAAGATGATCCGGTTTGAAGGATTTTCGCGCGGTGAACTAAATGCCGTTTTGTTTGAAGCAATCGAGGAAATCCATAAAAGCGGAGGTTTGATCACTCATCAACTTACTCTAAGTCAGTAGAGAAAGAAAGCAAACCAGTGCGCATCCGCAACGCAGCGACCAACATCAAAGCCCTGTTCAAACGGAGAACAATTCATTGGATGCTTATGCCGGATGGACTTGCGCAATACGAAATAGCGAAGTTGTTTCTCCAAGCACGAAACGGCAATCGCTTGCCATTGAACGACGCAGTTACTGCTGCCGAGGCGAACGGTATTCGAAGGATAACGCCTTATACGCTCCGCCGTTTCAAGGCGACCCGAGTAAGAGGACTTCGCGAAGTACGAGTCGACCGCGAGGAAAGAAGCCTGTGGCTTGGCCACGGTAAGAAAGATGCGACCTCTTGGTAGGAGTCGCACGGTCCTAAGTTGCTGCTTGAAGCAAGCTTGGCAGCACCAATCATTTTGGAAAAACTTGTTGCACTCATGAAGCGTGGTCTGATCTCGCCAAAAGCAACCACGCAAACCACGCAAGCAGAAACAGCGATCAAAGCGGCGTAATTTCTGAGTCGAAAATCTTAAGTTCAAAAGTGCGTCATTAGCGCTGCAAAACAAAAGTGTCTGCACGCTTGGTTGTTCAGTTTCCGCCACACCTCCGCCACATGCGACGATTATTTGTCTCTTCGCACGTGCAAAATTTCATTTAACATGTTGATATATATGGGCGAAAATGGTGGGTGGTACAGGGATCGAACCTGTGACCCTTACCATGTCAAGGTAATGCTCTACCGCTGAGCTAACCACCCACTTGGGAACGCGGTGGCTGTGGCTATAGTTGCACAAATCTGCTCTGGCAAGTGTGATCGCAGGCGCTTTTAAGCCGCGATCATCCGGTTCACTTCATCCACCAAATCACGCAAATGGAAAGGCTTAGACAGAACCTTGGCGTCTTTCGGTGCTTTGGAATCGGGATTAAGCGCCACTGCCGCAAAGCCCGTGATAAACATAATTTTTAACGCTGGATCGAGTTCAGCTGCACGCCGCGCCAACTCAATGCCATCCATTTCCGGCATCACAATGTCTGTTAA
>JAYVPZ010000031.1:0-11700 GCA_043757105.1 Aestuariivirga sp.
AGCTGATGCCATGATGCAAGTCCTCCTCGCACCATAGAATCAGATTTTTCGATTCGAGGGAATCCTTAACGAGTCAGAGTTCACCACCTTTGGTATAATTCTTCACATTGCTCTTGGCGATGGCGCTCAGAATTTCCGGCCAGACAGCCGCGTGGATGCGTTTATATTCTGGAATAATTTCGGGCTTGATTTTAATGATGCGACACATTCTTTCCATCAGACTAACCTTTAATAAGTGGCGCGGCCGCCGGACACATCAAACACGGCTCCGGTTGAGAATGAGCATTCCTCAGAAGCAAGCCAGCACACAAGACTGGCCACTTCACCGACTGTGCCAAAGCGCGCCTTTGGAATCTTGGCCAGCATGAAATCAATATGGGCTTGCGGCATCTGATCAAAAATCGGAGTACGCACGGCGGCGGGTGTGACAGCATTGACGGTGATGTTGGTCTTGGCAAGTTCCTTGGCGAGCGACTTGGTGAACCCGATCACCGCAGCTTTTGATGCCGAATAGGCCGAAGCGTTGGGGTTGCCTTCCTTGCCAGCAATCGAGGCGATGTTGACGATACGGCCATAGTTTTGCGCGATCATATGCGGGACAACAGCTTTGTTGGTGTAGAAAGTGCCGTTGAGATTAATGGCAATGGTTTGTAGCCATCCATCAACGGGAAATTCGGTGACTGGCACGGTGGGGCCTGTGATACCGGCGCTGTTCACCAATATATCAATGCCGCCGATTTCCTTGATCGTCTGTGCGGTGGAATTCTGCACTGAATTGAAATCGGAGATGTCGGTCTTTATACCGCCATTGATATCCCAGATGGCAACTCTGCCACCTTCGGATTCAATGCGCTTCACCACAGCCTCGCCGATACCCGAAAGCCCGCCCGTGACAACCGCACGTTTGCCGGCAAATCTCATTCTTTATTCCGCCACCAAATGAGCAATGCCAACACCGCAGCGATCACGGCCACGCTCCAAACAAAAGGGTGCAGGTAAAATGGCGTGGCCGCCGCCATGGCCCTCCCCGCAGCCGTGTTAGGATCGGGCGGATTCAAGAAGAACTTGCCATAAAGATAGGCCGCCCAGATTGACACCAACAAGACGATGCAGAAAATCATCGCAACCACCATGCTGATGGTGATCACCGATCTGACTTTCACGCCGGGTTGGGCCAGAGGCAAAATGTTATTCACAAGTCCCGCCAACACCACCAGCATGCAGCCGATGGAAAATAGCGTGATGCTGAAGGGTTGAAAAATCAGGATCAACGCAAACAGGCCTAAGCCAATGATCGCATATTCAAGGCGCAAGGCAGATTTCGGTGTCATTCCCTTTTCAGGTTCAAGCCTCATAGGCGCACCGCTTTTCCATCATCGGCAAAAACATGGGTCTGTGACGCGTCGGGTTTGAGATGCAAAGCCTCGCCCACTTTCACGCGCTTTTCGCGCGGCACCACAACGCGAATATCATTGCCACCTGTGGTGCGGGCGTGGACCAATGTTTCAGCCCCCATCGGCTCGATCAATTCAGCGACGGCTTGAATATTTTCCTTACTGGCTTTGGATTCAACGGTAAAGGCCCGCGGGCGAATGCCAATTGTGATTTTTTGTGAGTTGAGCTTGCCAACCTTATCATTGGCAGCGACCTCAACATTTTGGCCATTAAAACTGATTAAAGCTTTGCCATTTTTAAAGCTCTGCAATTGTGCTTCGATCAAATTCATCTGAGGCGTGCCGATGAAGCTTCCGACGAAAACATTAGCAGGCTTGGCAAACACTTCATGTGGTGTGCCCACTTGCTCGATCAACCCCTCTTTCATGATGGCGATGCGGTCCGCCATGGTCAGGGCTTCAAGCTGGTCATGGGTGACGATCACCGTGGCTTTGGAAAGATTGGAGAGCACTTGCTTAATCTGCCCGCGCATGGAATGGCGCAGTTCTACATCCAGCCGCGATAGGGGCTCATCAAATAGGAAGCAGTTGGGGTCACGCACGATGGCGCGGGCCACGGCGACGCGCTGCTTTTCACCTTCAGATACTTGGCCGGGCAAACGGTTCAGCACTTCGGTGAGATGCAAAATCTCAGCCACCTTGTCGACGCGCGCTTTCACGTCCGCGTCTCCAAGTTTTTCATGATGCAGCGGCATCGCAATGTTTTGGCCGACGGTGAGGGCGGGATACAAGGCGTAGAATTGAAACACCATGGCGATGTCGCGCTTATCCGGCGCAAGATCATTCATGCGTTGGCCCGCGACGATCACCTCGCCGGACGTCATGCGTTCAAGCCCGGCAATCATGCGCAGCGTCGTCGTCTTGCCGCAACCCGAGGGGCCGAGCAGGCAAACCACCTCCCCCTTTTTCACCGAGAGATCAACTTCACGTACAGCAACAAAGTCGCCAAATTTTTTTGTCGCCTGCTTAAGTTCAATCGTCGACATCAGCGCTTCACCGTACCAAAAGTCACGCCACGCAAAAGATGTTCTTGTAGGAAGAAGGTGACGAAGAAAACCGGGATTAAAAATAAGGTTTCAATGGCGGCAAGCAAGCCCCACAAAACACCAATGCCGCCGCCAGCGACAGCTTGGCTCATCCCCACCGGCACGGTGCGCGTGTCGACACCTGTCAGCAGCAGAGCAAACAAGAACTCATTCCATGTCAGGATCAGACCGAACACGAAAGTGGCGGCAAGCCCGGCGATCACTTGCGGCAGGCAGATCTTGAAGAAAACTTTCAAGCCCGATGAACCATCCAGCCGCGCTGCATCTTCAACATCGAGCGAAAGTTCGTCGAAGAAACTCTTCATCATCCAAATGGTGAAGGGCAAGTTGAAAGCCGTATAGAGCATAATGATGCCGAGATAAGAGCCCGACAGACCGGACACGCGGAACATCAAGATCACTGGAATGATCACCACAATGGCGGGCAACATGCGCGTGGTGAGAATGATAAACAGATACGTGTCATTGCCCTTCAGTGGATAACGCGAGAAACCAAAAGCCGCGAGCGTGCCGATCATCAAAGCCAAAAACACCGACACGCTAGCAATCAAAATAGAATTGAAGAAATAACGATCAAATCCGGTATTCTCGACTACGCCGCCAGACGTCATGGCGCGTGAAAATACGGACGTATAATTTTCGAGTGTTGGGCTGAAGACGTATGCGTCTGGGATCAGGCCGAACAAATTCGTGGGTATGAATTTGGGTGGAATGGCCAAAGCTTCGGTTTGCAATTTGAAACTCGTGATGATGATGAGCAACACGGGAAGAAAGTAAATTAAGCTCACGATGCCAGCAAAAACCGTCTGACCCCAGCCCGCTTCGCTGACGCCGGAAGCTTTGCGAAAGCCCAGTCTTTCCCAGATTGATGTCACTTCTGTCACGCTTAAGCTCCCGCACTGCGCCGATTGGCGATGTAAAGATAAAGATTGGTGAGCACGATCACAATGAACAACATGACGTATGAAATCGCCGCTCCTTCGCTGGTTTTGTTTTGTTCATTGGCAATGCGGATCAAATGATAGGAGATCGTCATCGTGCCATTGCCGCCTTTGGTGAGAAGAATGACGAGATCCGCCATTTTGAAAGCTTCGATGGTGCGAAACAGAAGCGCCAACATCAGAAGCCCGCGAATATAAGGGAAGGTGATGCTCCAAAATCTGCGCCAGCCGGAAACGCGGTCAATAGCCGCCGCTTCGTAAAGATATTTCGGCACTGAAACGAGGCCAGCCAGCACGAGCAACATCACGAATGGCGACCACATCCACGCATCAGCAAACACAATACCAGCAACCGCACCAGCTTTGTTATCCATTAAGATAAACTGCTGGCCGGTGAAGACACGAATGAAATAGCTGAGCAGACCAAAAGTGGGGTCGTAATAGTAAGTGAAGAAGACACCTGCTGCGACAACCGAAAGCATCATCGGTGTTAAAACCAATATCAACAAATATTTCCGCAACGGAAATTGTTTGGAAAACATCAGCGCCAGCAAAAAACCGACAATCATTTGCGCAGTCACCGTCAAAACCACAAACATCGCGGTGTTGGTGAGATTGGCCCAGTTTTCTGAAGCTTTCAAATCATCCATGAGCACGCGTGCGTAGTTGGCGAGGCCGACAAAGCGGATCGATTGCTGGTTGCTTTGATAGGCAAAGAACGAAAGGCCGAGAGACCACAGCAACGGAAAAATGTTCATGACAAAAAGTACGGCGATGGCAGGTGCCACCAGCAAGCCACCATAATAATGGCGGCGATAGCCGTTAATAACGAAACTTGTGGCAACCAAAGCGGCCATCGCATCGGTTATCCAGAAAGCTGCTGCGGCCGGCAAAACCAACATGGATAAAATGGAAACAATCAAGCCAACAAGAATGGCGAGTTTCCAGTTATCTGGCGCTGGCGTGAATAGTGTTGGCGGTGGTGCAGTCGAGATGGGAGTCATTGCTCAAAGTCCGATAAAGACAAAAAGAGCGCGTGAGTTTTGCCCACGCGCTCCCCTATTTTCTACTTGATCAAGCCGGAAGTCTTCAGGAGGTCTTCCTGGAACTTGGCAACATTATCCAAGGCTGTCTTGGCATCTTGCTTACCCGTAATGGCAAGATCGAATTGGTCTTGCTGTTGGGTGAGCAATTCAAAGAATTGCGGCACATGCCACACGTCTTTTTGCCAATCCAAGGCAGCAGCCCAAGCGCGGTTCCAGGGGCGATAGCTATTATACTTCGGATCAGAATAAACTGCCTTTACAGCCGATTGACCGCCGCCCGCCGCAAACTGGTTCTGAATTGCTGGTGATAACCACCACTTCACAAACTCCATGCCTTCCTTGTTTTGCAAATCACTGTTCCAGGTCATCAGCACGAAAGGTTGACCACCGAGATTGTTCCAGCGGATGAGTTTGCCGTCTGCACCCTTGGTGCCGGGTGGCAGACCAAAAACCAACTTGTCAGAGACCTTTGACGTCTTTGGATCAAGCGAGGCTTCGCCCAAACCAATCCAATCAATGTTCATGGCCACTTTGCCTTCACGGAACAATTCGTCGGACTTGAAAATATCCATCGTTCCGGTCTTGGCCACAGGTGGCATGTATTGGATGAGGCTGAGATAATGGGCGAGACCTTTGATTGCCGCTGGCGAGTTTACAACGCCTTGGGCATGACCATCAGGAATTTTCGTTTCATCCCAGATGTCGCCGCCTTCTTGCCAGATGAAGCCGTTGATCTGCATTGACGAGAAATCATAGCCTTTGCCAGCTTGGAAGGCGATGCCGTAGAAATCATCATCCAAAGCCTTACCTGCCAGCATTTCGCCTTTTTTACGTTGGAAGAATTTGCCCACATTTTCGAAGGCCGTCCAATCCATCGCATCAATTTCCTCGCCTGTGCAAGGGAGCTTGGAATTAAACTTGGCTTGGAAGGCTTTTTGTTCGCCGGCATCACATAGAATGTCTTTGCGTCCGTAGGTTACCAAAACGTCCGGAAACTGCGGAAAGCCGTAAATATTTTTGGAGGTGTAAGGATAGGTCGAATAGGCATTGTAGAAAGCCGGGTGAATATCCGCCATCGTTGCGGCCAAGGCTTTATCGGCCTCAATGTAATCATTCACCTTGCGGAAATAGCCGCCTTCTACGAAGGCTCCGAGCCATTGCGAGTCGGCAACCGACATGTTGTATTTCTTTTCACCTGAGGTGAGCGACGCGTTCACACGCGTATAGAAATCGGGCCATGGAATGAAGTCAACATCGAGGATCACTTTATTGCCAGATGGCGGTTTATATTGCTCGTCGAAGTATTTTTTCATGATGCGCGTCGGCGGCCAATCCGGCACGGCCATGCGCAGGGTCACGTCTTCGGCAGAAGCGGTTGTTACGCCCCCAACGAACAAGGTCAAAGCGAAGCCTGCTGCTGTCGCCAGTCCTTGGATTTTTGTTATCGCAGTCATCTTAGTTTTCCTTCCTTTTTTAATTTTTTAGAACGAGTTGACTTCTGTCTTCAAAGATCAAGTAATTGCTTGGCCGCTTGAAGCGCGGAAGATGTGAAACTTTTTATGATCGAGATAGATATTTGCCGACTGTCCGGGCTTGACGAATGTGGCCGAAGATTCAGGTACCACCATGCGTAAGGTTTCGCCCCCAGCCGCCAGTGATATCACCGTCACATCGCCCAGTGGCTCGAGCATTTGCACCGTGGATTTAAGTCCAACCTCGCCCTTGGCTGCAAAGCGAATGTCACTCGGGCGAATGCCCAAGGTGGCGGCCTCTCCTGCCACAGCGGATTTGATCTTAGACTTCGAAACTATTTTGCCGAGAGACGTTTCAAAACTTGTGCGATCCGCGCTGGCTTTCGCCTTGATCATATTCATATGCGGTGAACCGATTTTTCCGGCCACATAAGTGTCGACGGGATTTTCATAAAGTTCATCCGGCGTGCCGCGTTGCACCACAGCGCCGTCGCGCATAACGGCGATCTCTTCGCCCATTGATAAGGCTTCAAGTTCGTCAGGTGTTGCGTAGATAATGGTCATGCCGAATTGGCGGTGCAGCCGTTTCAATTCAGCGCGCATATCGTGGCGGAGTTTCGCATCGAGATTGGTGAGTGGCTCATCGAGCAGAAGGATTTTGGGCCGCCGGATAAGCGAGCGGCCGAGTGCAACGCGTTGCTGTTCACCACCCGACAAAGTGTTGGGCTTGCGCTCTAAGCGGTGTGACAGCTTCAGCATGGCTGCCGTTTCTTTCACGCGCTTATCAATATCTTCGCGGGCGATCTTTTCCTCGCGCAAGGGATAGGCGAAGTTCTCGTAAACAGTGAGATGCGGATAAAGCGCAAAGGATTGAAACACCATTGAAACGCCGCGCCCGGTGATCGGCGCATAGGTCACATCCGCGCTATTTATTTCAACACGCCCTGAATCAGGCTTCACCAGGCCAGCGATGGTGCGCAGTGCTGTCGTCTTACCAACCGAGCTTGGGCCAAACAGAGCAAAAAAGCGGCCTTCGACAACATCGAAAGAAAGCCCACTCAGCGCGCGAACTTGATCATAGGATTTAGAAACCCCGTTCAGTCGTAGCGCATATTTTAATGCTCCAGACATTTCGCTCCCAATCGGCCTTTGCGGCTCTCATTGTTTCCACAAGCTATCGCGAATTAAAAACATTACAAGGTGCTAATTGCTATTTTGCATTTTCCCAGTGGCCAGATTTGGCTGATTTAAGAACCGCATCCGTCACCACGTCGGTTGCATAAGCTTCGCGAAACGTGGGTGAAGCTGGATTGCCACTTACCAGGCCATCCACAAAATCGGCGGCTTGATGAACAAAGGTATGTTCATAACCAATCTGCGTTCCAGGCACCCACCATTTATTCATATAGGGGTGATCACCATCCGTCACATGGATCGAGCGCCAACCGCGCGTGCGGCCTTCATCGCGATGATCAAAATATTGCAGGCGGTGCAGATCATGCAGATCCCACGCAATCGAAGCGTGTTCGCCGTTGATTTCAAATGTATTCAGCGCCTTGTGGCCACGCGCATAACGTGTGGCCTCAAAATTAGCCAGCGACCCGTTGCTGAATCGCGCCAAGAATAGACTGGCATCATCAATGCCCACTTTTTCAGTTTTGCCCGTGATATTGTGATGGCGTTCCTTCACGAAAGTTTCGGTCATGCCGGTCACTTCTTCGATGGGGCCATTGAGCCACATGGCGGTGTCAATGCAATGGGCCAGCAAATCGCCGGTCACGCCACTGCCAGCCACATTCACATCAAGCCGCCAAAGACCCGCACCGCCTTGCGGAACATCAGCACTGATCGTCCAGTCTTGCAGAAACTTCGCACGGTAGTGAAATATTTTGCCGAGTTTGCCTTCTTCAATCATCTGCTTGGCGAGGGTGACAGCCGGCGCGCGGCGGTAATTATACCAGACCATATTGGCCACTTTGGCTTTCTCAACCGCATCCACCATTTTCTTGGATTCAGCAGCATTGCGGCCTAGCGGCTTTTCGCACATCACCATTTTGCCAGCGGCGGCGGCAGCGATGGCGATTTCCATATGCGTATCATTTGGGCTGGCGATATCGATCACATCAATATCTTTGCGCTCAACAAGTTTGCGCCAATCTGTCTCCGTTGAGTGATAACCCCATTGGTCAGCAAAGGGCTTCACCTTGGCTTCATCGCGCGCGCAAACGGCTTTCAAAACAGTTTCATAAGGCAAGTTGAAAAACGGATTGATTTGGCGAAAGGCATTTGAATGGGTGCGGCCCATGAAGCCATAACCCACCATGCCGATGTTGAGTTTTTTCTTTGACAATTTCTGGGCCATCACGCCACCCAGCCGTGCTTATCGCGCACTTTAATCATGGTGCCGAGGATGTCGTTCCACGTCTGCTGCTTCAGCATCACTTCATTGGGGAACATGCAGCCATCCCAACAAATATGCTTGAACGCCTTGGTGAGTTCGCCACCTTGCCCGCGCAACCACATGCCCGCGTGTTTGGGAATATCAAGCTTGCCGTTTTTATCTGTCACCATGCAGTGACGACCCGTTTTATCGTGATAGCCAAGCCCTTTCACGGTGCCATCATTTTGCGCCACATGAAAATCAATCGTCCATGGTCGCAACGCATCGGTCATTTTCTTTAGTGCTGCATCGAGTGTTGGCTTGCTCTTCCAATCAAATTTGGCCGGCAGCAGCCGCGACTTCGGCGCGTTATATCCCATCGTATAAAGCAAGGTGTGCGCCATATCCGCTTGGAAGCCAATCGTCTGCGGGCGGTCGGTTTCTTCCAGCGTGTTGATCATGTCCTTCCATGAGTGCATGCCGCCCCAGCAGATTTCACCTTCGGCAGCGAGGCGCTCGCCATAATCAACCGCAACACTGCAAGCCTCGCGCCAGGTCTTGGCTATTTTTCTGGTGTTGCCCGCAGGATCTTTCGCCCAGTCGCTTGGGCTTGACGCGGAGTCAATGCGCACAAGGCCGTAAGGCCGCACGCCGAGTTCACGCAACCGGTGGCCGAGCGCACAAGACTTCTTCACATTCTCGACGAACTTCTTGCGGTCGGCGGGCGAGCCCATGGCCGAGCCGCCGCCAACAGGTGGCCAGACGGGAGCGACAATCGAGCCTATCATCAATCCGCGCTTTTGAACTTTTTCGACAAGCTGTTTGATCTCATCATCGTCGGCATCAATATTCGTGTGCGGTGCCACATGAAAAATATCAATGCCATCGAACTTCACGCCGTTCACATTCGCCATGGCAGTCAAATCAAGCAGCGTATCAAGTTCAATGCCGGGCTCTGAGTCTGGCCCTTTGCCGACAAGGCCAGGCCACATTGCATTGTGAAGCTTGGGAAAATTATTTGCCATTGGCATCTCACTCCCTCAGATTTTTTATTTTCACCAAGCTAGGCACGTTTTTCTGTTGCTGTCTAGAACCATAACTGGAAATCAATTAAGCGCTGAACAGTGGCGACGCCGAAAAAGCTCGCGCAGCTATGGGCAGCCATCTTGAGCGCTCTTTCAGCAATGCGACAAAGTATTGGATGCGGAAACGCTTAAATTATTGCGAGGGTAGATTTAACTCGCTTTTGATAAACTTACCCTCCGCCATCCGTCATTCCAGAAAAGTGCGTATTTTGCGAAGCAAAATGTTAGCGCTTTATCTGGAATCCAGCTTTGGCCACCACGCGCGCTGAACCAAAGCTAGAATCCATGTCGCGGGCAAACCTTTCGCGAAAAGGCCGCGAAAGGCAAGGCCCTTGCATGGAATGACGACGACATGAGAGTTGACTATTGAAGTCTTGCCAAGCCTTCCAACAATAATGCCACAGCCTCCGCGCCGGGATCATTGATACCTTTCAAGTTCTCAGCCGAAACATAAGTTGAGCGTCCGGCTCTGGCACGCAGCATGGCTGCTGTGGCGTCAGCGCCTTTGCGTGCGGCTTGTGCGGCCTCGGGCACGCTGCCTGATTTCGATAACACCTCGAGTGCTGGTGCCAAGGCATCAATCATGGTGCGGTCTCCAGGCTGGGCCCCGCCATAGGCCATCATCTTATCAAGCCCAGCTTGCAAGGCGGCAGACCAATGCGCGTTCGATGCCGAGGCACGTGAGGCGGCGGCAAAAAATATGGCCAGCAACACGCCCGATGAGCCGCCCATGCCACGCGTCATTGCCGTGCTGACGCCCATGAAAAATTGATCGAGCTTGGCTAAGGGCAATTTGTCCAAACTCGATTGCAAATGCCGCGCCGCGGTGGCCATGGTGGAGCCGGTGTCGCCATCGCCTACTTTGGCATCAAGCGCGTTCAGTTTTGCTTCAGCGCCAATCAAAATAGTGCAAGCCTGGTTCACTAATTTCTCAAGCTGCGCGTTGCGGCTGGCTTTCATAGCTTTGGTTTTCATAACCGCCGGAAGCTTCACCAGCTTTGGTTTCACATGATCATACACGCCCGGCCACACCAGCGGGCTTGCCGGTGACTTTAGCGCCACATTGAAATCGGCGGTTAAGGGCAGAAGGCTCAGCGAAAAGCCGTGCATATCAAGCGATGTCACCAAGGCCTGCGGCCCGCAGACGAGTTTGATTTTCTTGCCATGCACGCTTTTCAAAACTTCATTGGTCAGTAAAGCCATTTCAATGGGCGTGGTTGTGCCGAGATTATTGATCAGCAAAACATAAGACTTGGCGGGTTTAGCCGCCTTGAAAAGCTTATCGGCTAAGGTCAGCGCCGCGTGTTTGGCGCCTTGAAACGCCACCAGTTCAGCGCCGGGCTCGCCATGTATGCCGAGACCAAGCTCCGCCTTGCCGTCCGGCACGCGGTCTTCACGGCCGATGCCGGGCAAAGTGCAAGAAGTCAGTGATATGCCCAGCGACACGGTTGCATCAGCGGCCTTTTGCGCCATGGCTACAACTTTTTTAAGGGACCACCCTTTGGATGCATAATGGCCCGCAATTTTTTCAACCAGCATCACGCCAGCAATGCCACGCGGTTGGACAATTCCCGGCAAGGCGATATCATCGCGCACAATAACGATCTCAACCTTCTTGCCCAAAGCACGGGCGCGTTCGACGGCGAGGCCAAAGTTCAGGCGATCGCCGGTATAGTTTTTGAAAATCAACAGGCAGCCACCTTTGCCCGTGACCGCCATGATGGCCGCAAAAACCGCATCCACGCTGGGCGAAGCAAAAATTTCGCCGCACACGGCAGCCGTTAATAGCCCGGGCCCCACAAAGCCCGCATGGGCTGGCTCGTGGCCCGAACCGCCTCCCGAGATGACAGCAACATGCGCTGGGTTATGATCAGTGCGCAAAACAACTTTGATACCGGGATAGCCATCAAGCCTGGCAAGCTTAGCACCACCGGAACTTCTCAGCAGGCCATCGATGGCGTCAACAACCAGCGTATTTTTACTATCTATAAATTGGCTCATCTCGCCCAGCCTTTTCTTTTTATGTGTCGCGCAACTAGTCTATACCGAGACTTCAGCACATTTCAATTGTTCACTTCAAGTCAGTTGATCGCCCTCATGTTTCGCTCTCGCTTTGAGATGTGCTTCAATAACATCCACGATGGTTTTCCTGCACCATCACCTGCAACCGCAATTTTCATCTCATGGCCTTCACGACTGAATTGACGATTCCGATATAGCCCTTCACATCCCAAGCTTCACGCCCGACGAACAAGCCATCGATGGCAGACTGGCTG
>JAYVPZ010000032.1:0-2983 GCA_043757105.1 Aestuariivirga sp.
CAACTCATCGCGCCAAATAATAATGGCCTGGAAGGTCAAAGGGCTTTCGCATAGGCCAGAGATCATGGCTTCGCGGCCAGCTTCAATCCGCTTGGCAATGGCTATTTCGCCTTCGCGCGACAGCAGCTCCACGGCCCCCATTTCGCGCAAATACATCCTTACCGGATCATCAGTGCGGTCTGCCGGAAGCTTAGGCGCTTCCACTTTCATCAATGCTGTTTCAGAAGAGACTTCACCCTCTTCCGCTTTGATCACTAAGTTTTCTGTATCTTCTTCACTTTCAACAACCGTGATGCCCATCTCGGCAAACATGGTGTAAACGTCTTCAATCTTGTCAGACGTCACTTCTTCGGACGGCAAAACCGTGTTGATTTCATCTAAAGTCACATAACCACGCGCCTTGGCTGTTTTGATCAGACGTTTGACCGCAGCATCGTTTAAATCGATGATCGGCCCATCAGTCGTTTCCAAAACTTCGCCAGCGGGCTGCGCAACCAATTGTGGTTCCGGGGCAGAAGGTGCTGCATCCTTGCTTGGATTTGCAGCAACAGCGTTATTCACGGGCGGACGGGCCATAGTCATTCCTTAACTTGCGGGCGACAACGCGCCCAAAACTGATTCGCTTCGAAAACTAGTCGCTTCGCCCTTAAACGCTGCTTAACCAAATGAACCTTGAAAGGTCAGTTCACCTCATTTTGGCTTCGCCCAGAGGCCGCACCGAACCCATCAATCATGGCTTCGTGGCCGTCGAGCGAGGAAAGTTGGTCACGCAGCGCCTGAACGACGCTTTGGTTCTCCTCAGACATATCGTGCGCAAAAGCCGATTCTGCAGCCTTTAACTCACGCGTCAACGTAATGGCTTTGTGATGCAAAGCGATCATTTGGCGGAGGCCTGTCCGGGCATCATCTGCGGCTGCCACGGGACTTAAGTGCCACTCATTCAAATTTTTCGCTTGGCGTTCGAGGCGACCCAAAATGGGCCCAAACCCTCTGCTCAAGAGATGGTCACGAAGAAAGCCTCTTTCAAGGCCTTCCTCAGACGCACCCGCTTCTAGAATCAGTGTACGGACAGAGTCAAGCTCCTTGCTTATCAAATCAGCAGAGGCGAATTCACTCCAAAACGCATGCAAAAGCTCTGGATGGTTGATGAATCCAAGGACGATCCGCACGGCCCGCCGCTCGAAAGAGGAATGGCCGACAGGGTTGGCAGTAGGCGTGGCCTTAAGTTGGGCCGAAACTGGCGATTGCACCTCCCACGCCGGCTGCCCAAACTTGGGCCTCGGGCCGCGCGGCTGAAAAGTGCCCAAGCGCCGCAGCGGTGCGTTTCGTCCAAACAATGCGCCCAGTCTATCTCGCAAATCTGACAGATAATGCTTTTTCACAACATCATCTTGGATCGTGTTGATAAGATTCTTTAAATCTCGCTCAAAAGCGGCGCGTCTTTCCGGCGTGGCGCGGTCATTTTCGTCCAAAGCCCGCCGCCACAAAACTGAGGCCATGGGTTCCGCCGCCGCCACAACTTGGCGCACGGCATCGGCCCCCTCGGTTTTCAAAAGATCATCCGGGTCTTGACCCTCAGGCAGAAAAGCAAACTTCAGCGAATGTCCGGCCTTAAGCAGTGGCAGACCTAAGTCCAAAGCCCGATAAGCCGCCTTCAAACCTGCGCTGTCGCCGTCAAAACACAAGGTTGGCTCGGCCACAGTTTTCCACAACAAAGCCAATTGATTTTCGGTCAGCGCTGTTCCCAAAGGTGCAACAGCCTGCGGCAAGCCTGCGCGGCTCATCGCAATAACATCCACATAGCCTTCAACCACGATAATCTCGGCCTTTTCATGCGCTACGGCGCGGGCTTTGTCGAAATTATAGAGAATGTCACCCTTGTGGAACAAAGGCGTTTCCGGGCTGTTAAGATATTTGGCCGGAACATCAGCCCGAAGGGCGCGCCCACCAAACGCAATCACGCGTCCCCGCGCATCGTGAATGGGAAACATAACCCGGTCACGAAAGCGGTCATAGGCCACCGGAATATCATCACCCGAAACCAGCAATCCGGCTTCGATCATCTGTTCAGGCAGAATCTTCTTGTCCGCCAAATGAGTACGCAGCGCCGAGCGATCATCCGGCGCATAGCCCAGCCCAAACTGCTGCTGGATGGCAGGTGTCAAACCGCGATCAGACAAATAGCCCCGCGCCTTGGCCCCTTTGGCAGATTGCAATTCTGCCTGAAAGAATTTAGCCGATAATTCCATGATATCATAAAGACTTGCGCGCTGTTCTTCGCGTTTTGCATCAGCCTCTGAATAGGCTGGTATCGGCAGCCCGGCCTCACTCGCCAATTGCGCTACAGCTTCGGGAAATGGAATGCCTTCTTTTTCAGTGAGATAAGTGAAAATATCGCCACTCTGTTTGCAGCCAAAACAGTAATAACGACCTTTACGATCGTCAGCATGAAAGCTCGGAGACTTCTCAGCATGAAATGGGCAACACGCCCAAAAGTCCCCCTTGCCCGGATTGCTCTTGCGCCGATCCCAAGCAACTTTGCGCCCGATGACGGAAGAAATCATCACTCGGTTGCGGATGTCATCAAGGAATGAGGGAGGAAAGCGCATGGGAATGGGGTTAATTGTTCTGTTTCAAAAATGGAACAGAACTTTCCCACATCCGTCAGTCCCGCGAAAGCGGGAATCCGGCTTTCAACACAGGCAATTTTGGCCAAGCAGAATTCCTGATTGTTTGGTTGAAAATTGGGAGACCCAAATATATGCCTGTCACTCGCTATCACCCAAAGCTGGTCGCCCTGCACCGACCGATCGGCGAGACACATTATGCAAAATATTATTTGCATAAAATGCATAATGTGCTAAATTTGCTTAATGGTAGCCCTCACAATCCGCAACATCGACCCTGAACTCAAACGCCAGATCAAAAAGCTGGCGGCGGCTCATGATCGTTCTATGGAGGCTGAGGCGCATGAGCTTTTGAA
>JAYVPZ010000033.1:0-2980 GCA_043757105.1 Aestuariivirga sp.
TGTGCAGCGTGGACTTTTGGAATCTAAAGTCGATCCAACCTCGCCCGGCTATGTGAAAGAAATCACCCCCGACAAAACCCTAATCACCTATTGCGCCTCTGGTGGCCGCGCCGCACTTGCGGGTCAAACGCTAAAGGAAATGGGCTACACAAAAGTGCTGAATTTGGGCAAATTCCAAGACTGGAAAGATGGCGGCGGCGAAACCGAATAAGGAACTATAGTCGGATTGTTAGTTTTATGTTGCTGTGCTACCTTTACGCGATGACGAAAATTTCTTCGCGCATCATAAGTGACCAAGCAATCTGCGCTGGAAGGCCGGTAATTCGTGGCACCCGCATCCGTGTGAGCGATGTGTTGGATTTGTTAGCTGCGGGTGAAACGCGGGCGGCAATCCTTGAGGATTATCCGCAGCTAAAAGATGATGATATCACAGCGGCCCTCGAATATGGTTCTGCGGCAACGTCCCACCGCGTAATCCAAGCCGCAGAGTAAATGCGCTTCATTGTCGATGAGCAGTTGCCAGCGGCACTCGCCCGTTGGATTTCTGCGCGGAGGCATGAGACGGAACATGTTTTTGATTTAAGATTAGGCGGCGCTGACGATCTCGAAATTTGGCTGCATGAGATCGAAACGGAGGTATTATCATAACCAAACCGTTACAAATCCATACAACTTTGCATGCCGCCTCAAATCGCTCAAAGGTCTCATGTCCTATGAATTCATCTGCAAGTGCTGGACAAATTAGCCCGAAAGATTCAAATTAAACCAACTCCATCAAATGACGGGATTGAACACCTAGTGGAACGGCCTTGAGTAAAACATGTTTCGTGTTAGAATAATGAATATGAACGTTATAAAAACAGAATCTGTTCAAAATGTAATCGGAGCTGGTGTTTACTCTCCGGCAGAGGCTGCTCGTTACACAGGTGTTGCCTCTGGAAAGATTATTCGCTGGTTTCGAGGGCATCATAACCAAAACGGTGATTATTTGGCGCTTTGGGAGCCTAAATTTGATACAACTGAAGGCCAACTTTTTTTGTCGTTCCGTGATCTTGCTGAAGTCAGAGTTGCCGAAGCGCTTGTTAAAATAGCAGGGCTTAGCCCGCAAAAGGTGAGAAGAGCAATTATATTGGCGAGAACAATGTTAAACGATTCTCGACCGTTGTCTTCGGCTCGATTCAAGACCGATGGAAGAAACGTTTTTCTTAAAATTGCAAACGAAGGCGAAGATCAAGAAAGAGATCAACTTCTGGACATTTTTAAAAGTCAGTTTGCCTTTGCTCGCATTGTAGAACCCAGTCTAAAAGATTTGGATTACGTCGACATGGTGCCTACCAAATGGTGGATCGCAGGTAGAGAGAAAAAGATTGTTATCGATCCGAAACGTGCCTTTGGTCGTCCAATTGATGAGCCTACTTCGGTTCCGACGTCGGTGTTGGCAAACGCGTTCGCTGCTGAAGGCAGTTTTGCCAACGCCGCGAAAGCTTATTCTGTCCCAATTGCATCGGTTCGACGAGCTGTGGAATTTGAAAAGCGATTAGCGGCTTGAACGTATTATTCGACAATTGCACGTCGCCTGTTTTGGCTAGCACTTTAGATGGTTACATAATTTCTTACGGACACCGATCGTTTCATTTGTGTCATCAACACGAACTAGGAGTTGATAGGAATGCTTCTGATGAGGCATGGATTGATGCCGTAGGTCGGGATTCACGAGTCTGGATTGTTGTAACTGGTGACGACAGAATTAGAAAAAACCAAATACTGAGAGCTGCTCTGAGAGGGGCGAACATTAGAGGCTTCGTGCTGGCCCCAGCCTACCAAAAGACGCCGCTAAATGTGACAGCATCTGTACTTGTCAGGAAGTGGCCCGATATGGAGCAACAAATTAAACTTGCACAAGGTGCGGCTCTCTTTGAGCTTTCAATCAATTACAAAACCGGTTTTAGAGCTTTGCCATTCTAAAAATTTCACCCCCGCCGCCTAACCCTCCGTGCCCCGCCATCATCGCCCAGTGTTTCCACTTGCTTATTCGGCGGTAGTGTGACCACCTTCTTCAAATTCACAAAATCCGCCGTCTTATGCGGAAACGCCATGGCTTCTACGAAGTGTTGCTGGAACTTTGGCTCCACGGCTGTTTCAATTTTTTCGATGCGGCGCACCACATGCTCGATCTCGTCGCGGGCTGCTTTGTTGAGCAGGGCGATGCGTGCGCCTGTGCCGGCGGCGTTGCCGGCCGATTGAACGCGCGATAAATCGCAATCGGGGATCAGGCCCAGCACCATGGCGTATTTCATGTCGATGTGGCTGCCGAAGGCTCCGGCCAATCTGATTTTGCCCACGCTCTCAATGCCCAGCTTATCCATCAACAAGCGCACGCCTGCATATAAAGCGGCCTTGCCCATCTGAATGGCGCGAACATCGTTTTGGGTGATGCGGATCGAGGGTTCGTTGGCGCCTTCTTTGGCGGCACGCACCACATAATTGAAGGTGCGCTTATAGGGCTCGATGCGTGGATTGCGCAAAGCCATAGCGCCATCAACAAGGCCGTCCTGATTGACAACTCCCGAAAGATACATTTCAGCAATCGCTTCAATAATGCCGCTGCCGCAAATGCCCGTCACACCCGTTTGGGCAATCGCCTCTTCAAAACCTGCCTCGTCGCTCCATAAATCGCAACCAATCACTTTATAGCGGGGCTCTAAAGTTTCAGGGTTGATGCGAATGCGCTCGATCGCTCCGGGGGCGGCGCGTTGGCCGGATGAAATTTGTGCGCCTTCAAAAGCTGGGCCAGTGGGGGACGAGCAGGCGAGCAAGCGGTGCTTATCACCCAGCACGATTTCAGCATTAGTGCCCACATCCACACACAACATCATTTCATCAGACTCGTGTGGCGCTTCCGACAGCACCATGCCCGCCGCATCAGCGCCCACATGGCCAGCGATGCAGGGCAGCACGTAACAGAAAGCGCCCGCGTTTA
>JAYVPZ010000034.1:0-2967 GCA_043757105.1 Aestuariivirga sp.
CATGCGCGAGGAATATCGCAAGCGACGAGATTTAGTGTTGGCCGGGCTTCGCGCCATTGATGGTGTTAAGATTGCGGATATTCCCGCAACTTTTTATGCATTTCCTGATGTGTCATTTTACTTAGGTAAACGTTCGGGCAATCATGTGATTGAGACGACTGACCAGCTGTGTGATTGGCTTTTAGAAAAGCACGGAGTTTCAATTGTTCCAGGTTCTGCCTTTGGTGCTGCCGGCTCAGTGCGGCTTTCATTCGCGGCAAGCGAGGCTGATTTGAAAAAGGCCCTTACGCGGATTGCACAGGGCCTTCTTGAATTGCAATAATTACTCGGCAGCCAATCTGAGCTTTGGCTTCTTTGGCGCTGGGAATTTGGTTGCCACTTCGGCCTCCACTTGGTCAATGCGGTCATCAAGATGTTCAAGTGCTGCATCTGATCTCGCGATCGCGGCTTTGACTTCATCGAGCGTGTGATCAACCACAGGTGCTTCGTCTGTTGCGCCAACAAAGCGCCCAAACAGCCAAGCAAAGAACTTCGCTACGTCGTCCATTACGATATAGAATGATGGAACGAACACGAGGCTGAGGATGGTTGAAGCAATCAGACCGCCGATCACAGCTGTAGCCATTGGTGCGCGGAATTCGCCGCCTTCGCCAATTCCAAGAGCGGATGGTAACATGCCTGCACCCATGGCCAATGTTGTCATGATTATAGGGCGAGCGCGTTTGTGACCAGAGTCCACAATAGCATCAACACGTTCCATACCGTCTTTCACCCTTTCAACCGCGAAGTCGACCAGCATAATGCCATTTTTGGCAACGATGCCCATCAACATCAACATGCCAATAATAACAGGCATAGAGAGCGCTTGGTTGGTCAACAACAACGCACCAACCACACCGCCAATTGAAAGCGGCAACGCAAGTACGATGGAGAAAGGCTGGAAGAAATTGCCCAACAGCAATACTAGAATGCCGAGCATGATAACTACGCCGAGCAACGCTGCTTTGCCAAAGCTTGAAAAAATTTCGCCTTGCACTTCAGCATCACCGCCTGCGGTGAATTCAACTGACTTTGGAAAATTTAAAGATTTTGCGACTTCTTCAAATTTTTTCTGGCCATCACCCAGTTCTACACCGGGTTGTAAGTCAGCACCGATTTTGGCAAATCGTTTACGGTCATATCGTGCAACAGACGCGGGGCCTGAGCTGAACTCAATGTCGGCAACTGTCGAGATTGGTACGGATTGACCTTTCGCATTCATAATTTTCAATCCAGCAATTTCCTCAAAATTTGCACGCGAGGTTACTGGAATTTGAACGCGGATCGGGATCAATCTATCGCCTGCGTTATACTTCGCAAGCAATGGCCCAAAATCACCAATTGTCGCTACGCGCAAGGTTTGGCTAATTTGCTGAGCTGTGATGCCGAGTTTGGCGGCTTCGTCGAGTTTGGGTGTGACTTTGATTTCAGGGCGGTCCAACGCACCTTGGGCCGCAACTGAACGTAATTTTGGTTCTTTGCGTAGCGCTCCTTCAAGCGAGGCAACGGCACTGTTCAATGCAATAGGATCATTCGATAGCATATTGTATTCAACGTCGCGCGCGCCACGATCATTCACTTTCCAAAACCGTGCATCGGCGATTGCAGCCAAAGTCGGCATGATTTCAGCTTCAATAGTGATTTGTGGTTTCGTGCGGCCTTCTGTTGGCACAGTTGGAATATTGAACGGGACAAGATTATTTGCACCACGGATCATTGGATTCAGAACTCCGGGGATCAGGCCATCGGCCTTTCTCTTCAGTGATATGAACATTGACGCTTCGCGCGGCGCAATATCACCTGTGGGTGATGAGCCACCGAGAACAAACACATTTGCCACTTCGGGATTTTTACGAACTACATTTGCCATTTCTTCTGTCTTGGTCAAGGTTTCAGCAAGCGTTGAGCCTGGTGGCAATTCTACTGACAACACCAAACGTGATTCATCGCCCGGCGGGATAAAACCTGTTGGAAGCAGTTTGATTAAAGATACCGAACCAAATAATACTAGGAAAGCGGCTAGCACCGTCACATAACTCATGATGCGCGGACGCATGGTCTTGACGTATTGTTCTCCGGTTGCTGCATTTATGCGTGTACGATTTATTTTTGGCCCCCAATTTGTGAAATAGAGGAACTTGCTGTATGCGCGCGAAAAGAAACCGGGCTGCTCTTCCTCATGGCCATGATCGCGAAGGAAGTATGCTGCTAGCATTGGTGTGATCAGCCGCGCAACGAGCAGCGAGAACAATACTGCCACCGCTACAGTGAGACCGAACTGACGGAAGTATTGGCCGGGCACACCTTCCATGAAGGAGACCGGAACGAATACGGCGATGATCGTGAAAGTAATTGCAATAACAGCCAAGCCAATTTCATCGGCACCTTCAATTGCAGCTCGGTAGGGTGATTTGCCCATGCGCATGTGTCGCGCGATGTTTTCAATTTCCACAATTGCGTCATCAACCAAAATACCCGTGGCCAACGTAATACCGAGAAATGAAACTAGGTTGAGCGAAAACCCCATCATGCTCATGGCCCAGAATGCAGGGATGGCTGACAATGGCAATGAAATTGCAGAAATTAAAGTGGCACGCCAATCTTTCAAGAATATGAGAACGACTAAAACGGCAAGCAAAGCACCTTCAATCAAGGTTTCCATGGCGGCGACATAGTTGCCGTAAATATAGTGCACGGTATCATCGACCAGCGTGTATTTAACGCCCTTGCCAGCTTCAGAAAGTTTTGCAATTTCAGCGGAAACTTTATCACCTACAGCGGTGGCGCTTGACCCCTTGGCACGAAATACTGAGAAGGTGACAACTTGTTGACCGTTGTACCGCGCGAATGTGCGAGGCTCTTCGTAGGCGTCGGTAATTTTTGCCAAATTATCAAGGCGCACAACAGTGCCATTAGTCAAAGAGATTT
>JAYVPZ010000035.1:0-11623 GCA_043757105.1 Aestuariivirga sp.
CACCGCTGCGACCCAAACGGCGCGACAAATCACGTCGCCTTCCGCCATAGCCCAGCGCCAATAGGACATCGATCACCAGTGCTTCAAAAAAACAGTGGCTTTGCACATGAATATAGCCCAGCAAATCGGCACTCAGTTGCTTCAACATTTGCTGGTGCGCTTGTATAACCAAATCTTGGTATGGCGCGAGATCGGTTTTCTGTTCTACCAAATATCCTGAATGATCCTCAGTCTCTGTAGAGGATTCCAAAGGGGCATTTCGCATCAGAGGCGACATCAATAATGCATAATCATCAGACATGGGGACACCTCACAAGATACCCCTATCATAAACCTGTTAAACGACGGTCATTTCGTCCAACGCGATTTTAGTGACTCGCGCTAGACCTTGTTAAGATTTTAGATGTTAACCCTCGGACTTGCTGATGAAGCACGGAACACCCTTTGATTTCAGAGAACTGCATTCTGATTTAGCACCTAACTGATCATCAAAGCCGGCCAATCGCACGCGGAAGAAAACACCCTTTGCGCCCAGATCAGCTCGAACTACCACAGGCTTTTTATCAGCCAGCGCTTTATAGCGCTTCTGTAAATTCTTCCATGTGGCCCAAGCGGCATCTTCACTGGTAGCAGAAGAAATTTGAACGCCCCAACCAGCAACGGAAGCACGCTTGGTAACAGTTTTTTCGACCGGATCTATACTCGCTGTTTCTAAAGGATCGGCTAAAGTTTCATCTGCTTGCGCCACCGCGATCTTTGCAACGCGCTTGCCTTTTGTACTCACGGGAATTGGTGGTACTTCATCAACAACAACAACTTTCTCAATTTCCGCAGTTTTGCTCAACTTTTTAGGTGCCGGTACGGCCAGCGCAATTGTGTCGTCCGAAGCGGGCAAACGATCTGTATAAAGCTTTATTGTATTCTTGCGTTCAAGCTGAATTTCCTGATCAGCCTCAGCAACCATTGGAGTAATTTCTGTGAGATTTGCAGGCGGCTCAATGCCCTTTGGCAGGTCCGGCTTATGAATTGTACTTGAACCGCCAACAGCAACAATTGAAGAAGTCAAAATAGGATCCGACCCACCAACCTCAGAGTTTGCAACATTCGCGTCTGAGGTTTGGTCGCCGCCCAGACTTGCAAGTTTATCTTGCGCAGGTTGATAATTCGTATCTGCCAAAACTGCAGATTTCAACATCTGCTTCATATCGTTCGGACGCTTCAGCAATTCATAAGTCTGTGCTTCGCCAAAATAAACCCGCGCTGGTTCGGGATGTCCAAATTTCAATGCACGCTCATAGTCTGAAAGTGCAAATAAATATTGCCCGCTGTCACGCAATGCATTTGCTCTGCTCAAAAACGCATGTGCAAAACTAGGATTAAGCAACAATGCGCTGGTAAAGTCTTCAATCGCCAACGGTGCACTGCCGAGTTTTTGTTGAGAAAGGCCCCGGTTATATAGTGCAGTCGCACGAAGTTCTGACGACATCGCATCCAAACTCAAGGCTGCACTATAGTCTTCAATCGCTTTGGCTTGCTGTCCCTGCTGTTGATAAGCCAGTGCTCTATTCAGCAACGCGTTGGCCAAAACCTCAAGCTCAAGCCCACGAGACTCAATGGCAAATGAATAAAGTGAAATTGCTTTGGCGCTATCACCGTTTGTCAGGGCTTGATAAGCCTGAGTAGTGATAGGATTTGTGGTGGCGACTGCTGAGCCGATATTTGCGCCTAACGCTACAAGATACACGGAACTAACAAACGCTAATGCTACGCTACGAACTTTCATAGATAGCAGTAATGAACTATCAGGGTTAAAACTCCGTTTCTAAAGCGGGGTATTTATACCTAATATTTAGTTAACCAAGTGTCCTATTAGCTTTCACGCATGGCATGTGCAATCTGATCCATCAGTGGTTTAATCAGATATGAAAAAGGCGAGCGAGATTCCGTTTGAATAAAAGCTTCTGCCGACATACCTGGTCTCAATTTATTACTGCCCAGCTTTTCGAGTTCCTTGGCCGAAATCGTTAACCGAATGGCATAGAACGGCGGGGTCTGCGGGTCGACCCGGGTGGTGTCTGCCGCAACTTGGCTCACTTCTCCTGCAATTTCGGGCGTAACCCGCGCGTTAAACGAGTTAAACCGAATAGATGCGGCTTGGCCAACATGCACATGACTAATGTCGTTGGGTGTCACCTGGGCTTGCAAGACGAGGTCATCACCTTGTGGAACAATCATCATCAGCGTTTCGCCAGGTGCAACAACGCCACCTTCCGTATGAATGTTCAGTTGGTAGATCGTACCAGTGATTGGGGCCTTAATAGACATATGCGCCATCCGAGCGGCAACGGCCACGTCACGTCCAACCAGTTCCGAAATCTTGGCATCAACTTCGCGCAATTCTTGCAGTGCTTGATTTCGCACTTCCTCGCCAACTTGGATAATTTGTAACTTAACCTCACCAATCTTGGCCTCCGATCCGCTTCGATTGGCTTGCAACTGTCCCTGCTCGCCATCAATACGCGCCGTCTCCCTATCCATCGCCATTACGCGGCTGACCGGAACCAAGCCTTGTTTCTGCAATTTTCGTAAATTGATGGCCTCTTGATTGATCAGTACCAATTGCCGTTGTCCAGAATCTATTTGCGATTCGAAACCCTTAATTTGATCGGTCAGCTGGCCGATCTGTTCTTGCAATTGGCTTTTTTTACCCAATACAGTATCTTCAATTGATCGCAAAAGCCGCTGTTGGCCAGCAATAGTCTGAGCGATATTTGGTTCGGCACTTCGTTTTTCAATTTCAACTGGCAAAACGATCGCGTTCAAATCATCTCGCTGAGCTTCTAATCTAGATTTTTTAACTCTTAATTCAGAAAGCTGACCGTCGATAATACTAAGCTCAGCTTTGGTTTCAGTCGGATCAAGCAAAACTAAATCTTGCCCTACTTGAACTAACTCACCATCTTTGACCAAAATACGAGAAATATTGCCACCCTCGCGGTGTTGAACTTTTTTGGAATAAGTTTCAGCGGTAATCGTAGCAGGCGCAATCACAGCGCCGTTGATGTCGGCCATCGCAGTCCATGCACCAAAAACTCCAAACATGGCAATAATGCTGGCAAATCCAAACAACTGAGTTCGCCGCATTGATTTATTTGTGTTGATTGGTTTCATTCACTCAGTTCCGCTTGTTGGGGGCTGTAATCTGATAACCAGGTGGCAGTTCAATTTGTTGTTGTTGTGGCCGTTGACCAACAAAAGTTGGAATAGGCGACGGGCCTGTTGGTGCTTGCGAAGGAGGAGGCGTCATAACTTTTTTCATAATCTCATCACGAGACCCCATGGCCGCCACTTGGCCGTTCGCCAAGATCAAAAGATTGTGCATCGCCTGCAAAGCACTGGGGCGGTGCGCCACCACAACAACAGCCGCACCACGTTTGAGACTCGCACGAATGGCACTATCGAGAGCCATTTCCCCGTCAGAATCAAGATTTGAGTTTGGCTCATCCATCACAAACAAAACTGGATCACCAAACATCGCCCGCGCCAATGCCACCCGTTGTTTTTGACCTGCCGAAAGCCTGCTGCCACTTTCGTTCAGTGGTGTGTCATAACCCTGCGGCAGACGCATGATAAAATCATGGATGTTGGCAAGTTGTGCGGCCTCAACAACTTTTGTGGAATCGGGCGATTCAGAAAAACGTGAAATATTTTGCGCCACAGTGCCATCAAAAATCTGAATGTCTTGTGGCAGATAACCAATCAAGCTTCCGCGCTCATCATCATCACGTTGGTCAGATGTCGCACCATCCAATCGCACTGAGCCACGAACCGGTTGAACAAGACCAACCAGTGCTCGTGAAAGTGTTGATTTTCCAGCACCCGTTGGCCCGATAATGCCGAGGCCTTGGCCCGGCTCAACTTTAAAACTGATCCCCTGCAAAATCGGCTTGTCGTTGCCTTGCAGCATGACCACTAGATTTTCAACTTCAAGAAGTCCCTTGGGTTGCGGTAGTTTCATGCGCACAGGCTCAGGCGGCACCATGTCCAATATCCGGTTCAATCTCTCATAGGCTTTACGAAAACCTACAAACTGCTGCCAACCGCCAACTGCTTGTTCCACTGGTGCCAACGCACGCCCCATGATGATAGAAGATGCAATAATAGTTCCGCTTGAAATCTCATGCTTGATAGCGAGATAGGCTGCAACAGCCAACATGCCCGATTGCATCATCATCCGGAAGACTTTACTGAACATACTATATTTAGCGCCAGCATCATTGGCCAACGTCTGAAAATCCAATGCTTCATGTTGGGTTTCAGCCCATTTTTTTCGCATGACGCCTTTCATCCCCAATGAGTGAAGTGCTTCAGCATTGCGCCGGGCCTCCTCGGTCATCAGATTTGCCTTTCCCAAGGCTTGGTTTGCTTTAACCATCGGCGCTTGGCTAGCGCGGTCAGTCAAAATTGCCAAAATAAAAATAACGATTGCAGATACTAATGCAACGACGCCAAGCATCCAGTGCAACAAAAAACAAACAAGCAGAAAAATTGGAACAAATGGCATATCCATATAGGCCAAAGGCCCCTGCCCGCCCAAAAACTGCCGAATAACACCAAGATCCTGCACAGGCTGACTTCCCCCAATACTAGCGCGACGCAGGGCAAGTTGGGCAACCGCATCAAAAACCCGGTGGCGTAATCCCTCTTCAATCCGTCGCCCAATGCGAACCATGATGCGCGTTCTTACAAAATCCAAAACACCGTAAAAAACATAAACGACCAAAATAATCAGCGCCAAGGCCACCAGCGTCGGCACACTGCCTGACGGAAGAACGCGGTCATAGACCTGCAACATAAAAATTGACCCAGACAGCATAAGCATATTAACAATTGAGCTAAAGAACATAGCTGAACCAAGGGCGCCGCGGCTGGCCTTCAGAACTGCCAGTATCTCGCCTCGTGGCTTTTGCGGCTGTTGTTGCATCGACATTTATTTTTAACCTATTTTGCCATTACGTGAAGCCCCAATGACGCTATAGACTGACTCTTTAAAATCCCAAACTAAGAAATCACGCTATAAATAATCGAACCTATGTCGCCGCAACTAGTCATATTGCCGAATTCACATTGACAATCATCCACCTCACCTGTCACAACACAAGGGCTCGGTGCCCCGAAGCGAAAGATGAAGGGCCTAAGAGGGACTACGGTGAGGACGACCCAAAAGGGGCCAAAACCGTGACTGCCCCCGCAACTGTGAGCGGCGAGGTTTGAGATGTGTAAAGCCACTGGGCAACCGGGAAGGCGATTTTCAAACCAACGACCCGCAAAGTCAGGAGACCTGCCGCGCAAATGGGCGTATCCGCCTTACAAATTAACCGGTCTCACGGAGGGTGACATGACCACGACAGTATTAAACGGCTCAATTTCAGTTTCGCAGCGCATTCAAGCAGGTTTGGTTTGCCTGTTCATCGGCGCATCGCTAGTGTTCATGGTGGGCCTGTCCCACGTCAGCGCGGCACACAACGCGGCTCATGATACGCGCCATTCAATTGGCTTTCCCTGCCACTAATTTAGCTTGACTGCCCCTCAAACCGTCATCCCGACGAAAGTCGGGATCCAGGCTTTCCTATAGCAAGAATGTTTGAAATCAGAGCCTATTGCTCTGGATTCCGGCTTTCGCCGGAATGACGGACTAGGGGTAATCTGCGGAGCCAAAAACCATGACCCCACGCCTCATTCTCGCCGCCCTCATCGCTGGCCTTTGCGCTGGCATTATCATGGGTGGCATCCAACATTTTAGACTGACACCATTGATTGCCGAAGCTGAACTTTTTGAAAGAGCTGAGGTCACAAGAGACGGCGCAAAAACCGCCTGCGTCGAAAACATGCCCGGCATGAAAATGTGCAACGGCGACGAACCCGAATGGGAACCCAAGCAAGGCTTTCAGCGCACCGCATTGACCACAATTGCAACGATGATCACCGGAGCCGGATTTGCATTGTTGTTAGCAGGAGTGTCCCTCGTCTCAGGCCTGCCCATTACAAAACAAAACGGATTGATCTGGGGCCTATGTGGTTTTCTGGCAGTCAGCCTTGCCCCGGCCGCAGGCCTTGCGCCCGAACTTCCGGGCATGCCAGTTGCAGATTTGAACGCGCGTCAAATCTGGTGGGTGTTCACAATCCTATCAACGAGCTTGGGGATATGGCTCATTGCCGCCAAACCCAAATCTTGGGCACCTATCGCAGCGGTCATCGCCATCGCTATCCCGCAAATCTATGGCGCGCCTATTGCCATGCCAAATGACACCCAAGTGCCACCAAGTTTAGCCGCTGAATTCGTAGCCCATAGCTTAGCCGCCAACGCAATCTTCTGGGCACTCATCGGACTATTCGTCGCTCACGCATTTGCATTTGTTGAAAGAAAATTTCCATGACCACCAAAATACCCGCCACCGTGATCACTGGCTTCTTAGGCTCCGGAAAAACTACCATGATCCGCAATTTGTTGATGAATGCAGGCGGCAGAAAGATTGCCCTGATCATAAATGAGTTTGGCGATGTGGGCGTGGACGGTGAAATTCTCAAAGGTTGCGGCCAAGAGGCTTGCACCGAAGATGATATGATCGAACTGGCCAACGGTTGCATCTGCTGCACCGTGGCCGATGATTTTGTTCCGACCATGAACAAGCTGCTCAACCGCAAAACACCGCTTGATCACATTATCATCGAAACCTCAGGCCTCGCCCTGCCCCAACCTCTGGTTCGTGCATTCAACTGGCCTGACATAAAATCGCGGGTAACTGTCGATGGCGTGATCACCGTGGTTGATGCCAAAGCCTTAAGCGAAGGCCGCTTTGCTGATGATGAAGAAGCCATCGCGGCACAAAGGGCTGCTGATCCAAACGTCGATCACGAAAACCCCATTCAGGAATTGTTCAATGATCAGTTGAACAGCGCTGATATGGTTTTGCTGAACAAGGCTGATTTGCTTTCGCCTGAAGAAATGAAAGCGGTGAGCGATGCTTTGAAACCGCAACTCCGAAAAGGCACTAGCCTTTTGCAAACCACCCAAGGCATCATCGATGCAAGCATTCTGCTGGGCCAAAAAGCCAGCGCCGAAGACGATATGCAAAACCGCCTATCAACGCACGAGCAAGAAGGCGAAACCCAACATGACCATGATGATTTTGTTACGTTCATTGTGGAATTAAACGGCGAACAAAACAAAGACGCTCTGTTGAATTGTGTCGCCAACACCATCGAAGCCCACGACATCCTCCGCGTCAAAGGTTTTGCATCAGTCGCAGGTTCAAACGCGCGTCTTCTAATCCAAGCCGTCGGCCCGCGCCTCAACTCCTACTTCGATCGGCCTTGGAACACTGGCGAAGCCAAACGCACACAACTTGTGGTGATCGGCCAGAAGGTAATGGATCAAGCGGCGATTTCGAAAATGTTGGTTGGCTAGTGCACCTCCTCGCCACCACCTCCGGCGTAATCGACGGCGCGGCGGAGGCAATAGACCTCAAACAATCTCCAGCCGATGTAGTCATCCTGAGCGCTGCCGATAGCGAGCTCGCGAGCCTTGCTAGTGCATGCGATGCATTAGGTGATGCCGCACCATCACTACGCCTCGCCAATCTCATGCAGCTGCAACACAATTTCGCAGTCGATCTCTACGCCGAAAAAACCTTAAGCCAAGCCAAACTTATTATCATTCGTTTGCTCGGCGGCGCGTCTTACTGGCCTTACGGCGTAGATGTTATCGAAGCACTCGCCCGCGAAAACAAAATCAAACTCGCCATCATCCCCGGCGGCAATGATGCTGATCCGTCACTTTCAGCCCGCTCAACAATTAACCCATCCGATTGCGAACGCCTGCGCCAATATTTCGTGTGCGGCGGTCACGACAACGCGCAAAATATATTACACTTCGCAAATCACTTGCTGGAGGGAACGCCCGCACCACCCGCTGCCGAACCATTGCCCGTTTCAGAATTCTATCAAGGTGACGGCTCAAAAAAAATTTCAATCATCTTTTATCGCTCAGTCATCGAAGGCGGACAAACCGCACCTATCGATGCATTGCTTGACGCATTCAAAGGCCAAAATATCAGCGCGTGCGCAATCTTCGTCGCAAGCCTCAAAGATAAAACCAGCGCCAGCTTCATCCGAGCAAACCTAAAATCTCCACAAGTTATCATCAACGCTACGGCATTCGCTGTTGGTGATGAGGCGAATGATCCTCTCGCCGCATTCGATTGCCCCGTCCTGCAAGTCACTTTAGCCGGCAACTCTCAACAAGATTGGCATGATTCAACACGAGGCTTAAAAGCCACCGACCTCGCCATGTCCGTCGTACTGCCCGAACTCGATGGCCGGATTTATACGCGTGCGATTTCATTCAAAGCCGATGCGCAATGGCATCATAAAACAGAGTGCCGCATCGTCACTTATCAACCCGTGGAAGACCGTGTCAACTATGTGGCCACGCTTGCCGCAAATTGGCTTAAGCTGAGAGAAACACCAAACGCGCAAAAACCCATCGCCATCATTCTCGCAAATTATCCCGACAAAGATGGCCGCGTGGCGAATGGCGTGGGTTATGACACACCTGCGAGCACGATTGAGATTTTGAGGGCATTAGAAACCATCGGATTTGAAACGGGCAGCTATCCCAAATCTGGCAACGCTCTCATTTCCTCATTATTGTCATCCCGACGAAAGTCGGGACCCAGACTTTCAACAGGCACCGAACTTGATCAACTGGATCCCGACTTCTGTCGGGATGACGAGGTGTTAGAGTTGGAGGATTATAAAAAATACTTCACAAAACTGCCTGAATTAATCCGCACACAGATCAGTTCCCAATGGGGCATTCCCGAATCCGACCCGCATTTTTCCCACGGCGCGTTCCACCTCGCCATAAATCTCTATGGCAACATCGCAGTCGCCATCCAACCCGCGCGTGGTTACGGCATCGACCCCAAATCCACCTATCATGATCCGGCATTAGTGCCGCCGCATTTCTACCTCGCCACATATTTCTGGCTGCGCCACTATTTCAAAGCACAAGCCATCATTCACAATGGCAAGCACGGCAATCTTGAATGGTTGCCCGGAAAAGCTGTAGCCCTATCGCAAGACTGCTATCCCGAAATCACGCTTGGCCCCATACCCCAGGTCTATCCCTTCATCGTCAACGACCCCGGCGAAGGCACACAAGCCAAGCGACGCACCAGCGCCGTCATCATCGACCACCTCACGCCGCCGCTCACCCGCGCCGAATCCTATGGCCAGATGAAAGATTTGGAAGCGCTCGTCGATGAATATTATTTGGCATCCGGTTTAGATCAACGCCGCATTGCCACACTTCGCCAACAAATTTTCGAACTCACCGCCAGTACCAAGCTTGACAAAGACGCGGGCCTCAACGGAACAGATGACAGCGACCTGCAAAAACTCGACTCGTTCCTCTGTGATCTCAAAGAAGCCCAAATCCGCGACGGCCTGCACATCCTCGGCCAGTCACCAACGGGCCAACAAGAAACCGACCTCCTCGTCGCCCTCACCCGTGTGCCGCGCGGCCTCGGCGAAGGCGGCGATGCATCGCTAATCCGCGCCCTCGCCCAAGATTTCGGCATGGACGATTTTGATCCCTTAAACGCCCCAATGGCCGAACCCTACAAAGGCGCAAAACCAACCGAACTCCTGCAACTCATCGCCGCGCCATGGCGCACCAATGGAGATGCAATTGAGCGATTGGAAATTTATGCCGCCTCGCTTCTCTCGTCATCCAAAATAAATCCGTCATTCCCGCGAAGGCGGGAACACAGCTTAGTCACAAACACGGAGATGAAGTTGGATTCCCGCCTTCGCGGGAATGACGGACTGATGGGAGTGTTGGAAAACATCGAAACCGCCATCCGCCCCGCACTCGCATTTTCCGGCCCCAACGAAATCGCCTCACTTCTCAAAGGCCTCTCTGGAAAACGTGTCGCCCCCGGCCCGTCTGGTGCTCCCACCCGTGGTCGCCTTGATGTTTTACCGACTGGTCGAAACTTCTTCTCCCTCGATAACCGCACTGTTCCCACGCCTACGGCTTGGATACTCGGCCAAAAATCCGCCGAAGAATTATTAAAGCGCCACTTTCAAGATACCGGACAACACCTTAAAAACGCTGGTCTTTCAGCGTGGGGAACATCCAACATGCGCACTGGCGGAGACGATATCGCGCAAGCCATGGCCCTCATCGGCGCAAAACCAATCTGGGATTCATCGAGCTGGCGCGTGACCGGATATGAAATTATCCCCCTGCCCAAACTCGCCCGACCCCGCGTGGATGTGACGCTTCGCATCTCCGGCTTCTTCCGCGATGCTTTCCCCTCTCAAATCGAACTCCTCGATAAAGCCATGCGCGCCGTTGCTGCCCTTGATGAACCTGTGGAAGACAATCCGATGGTCGCCTACCGCGACACCCACCGCATCTTCGGCGCAAAACCCGGCGCTTATGGCGCTGGCCTCCAAGCTTTGATCGACGAAAAAATCTGGGACACAAAAGCCGATCTCGCCGCCGCTTATGTGATGTGGGGCGCTTATGCTTATGGCGCAAAAGCCCAAGGCGAAAACGACGAAGCCACCTTCAAACGCCGCCTCGCAGGCATCGAAGCCGTGATCCATAATCAAGACAACCGCGAACATGATCTGTTGGACTCTGATGACTATTATCAATTCGAAGGCGGCATGTCGGCGGCGGTCGAAACTGAATCTGGCCTGCGTCCAAGAATCTATCACAATGATCACTCCCGCCCAGAGCGCCCGGTAATCCGCACCCTCGAAGAAGAAATCTCGCGCGTTATGCGTTCTCGCGTGGTCAACCCAAAATGGATCAATGGTGTGAAACGCCACGGCTATAAAGGCGCATTCGAAATTGCCGCCACGGTGGATTATATGTTCGCCTTCGCCGCCACCACGGGCGCTGTGCAAACCCATCACTTCGATTTGGCCTATGATACTTTCATCGCCGATAATGAAACGCGCGATTTCATCGCCGCCAACAACCCCGATGCCCTGAAAGAAATCGCCGCGCGTCTTGAAGAGGCCATCGCAAGGAACCTCTGGCAACCGCGCCTCAACTCCGCCTATGATGTTTTGAAAGGCCTGCAAACATGACCGAAGAATTGGAAAAAGACTCCGCCCGTCACAATGAAAAAATGGCCAAGAAAAAAGCCGCGCGTGATAAAATCATGGCGGGCAAAACCATTGAGCGTGGGTTGCTGATTGTTCACACCGGAAAAGGCAAAGGCAAATCCACCGCCGCCTTCGGCATGGTGTTCCGCCATGTGGGGCATGGGCTTCGCTCAGGCATCATCCAGTTCGTCAAAGGCGCATGGGGCACAGGCGAGCGCACTGTGTTGGAGAAATTTCCAGAGTTAGTTACCATCAAAGCCATGGGCGAAGGTTTCACATGGGAAACCCAAGACCGCGACCGCGACATCGCCCACGCCAGAGCCGGCTGGGAAGAAGCCAAACGCATGATCGCCGATCCATCATATAAGTTGGTGATGCTCGATGAACTCAACATCGTACTGCGCTATGACTACCTGCCGCTTGAAGAAGTGTT
>JAYVPZ010000036.1:0-2961 GCA_043757105.1 Aestuariivirga sp.
AAAATCGTAGCATCTTCCTCCAAATTTATGATCACAATTTGCGATGCGTCCAAACAAGTGAAAACACTTGGCACTGTTCCGTTGCCCATTGAAGTTTCAAAATTTGGTGTGAACGCAACGGCTTGGAAAATTGAACGGGCCTTGATCCACCTCGGATATAAGGATGCAAAAATGAGCATCCGCGTGACCGCCCAAGGCATGCCTTTCATTACTGACAGTGGCAATCCGATTATTGACGTCAGACTTGGCAAAATAACCGATGTTGAAAAACTTGACGGCTATTTGAATAATACACCAGGCGTTATCGAAACTGGATTATTCATCGGCATTTGTGGCGTGGTGATCATGGGAACCGATAAAGGTGTTGTGGAGCTAACCCGCAAGTGACGAGCTTTGACTATGATCTCTTAGTCATTGGCGCTGGTTCTGGCGGCGTTCGCGCGGGCCGCATTGCCGCAAAATATGGTGCCAAAGTTGCCGTAGCCGAAGAATACCGTGTCGGTGGCACATGCGTTATCCGTGGTTGTGTGCCAAAGAAATTACTGGTCTATGCATCGCGCTTTGCTGAAGAGTTTGAAGATGCAGTGGGCTTTGGCTGGACATCGGAAAAAGTGTCTTTCGATTGGGGCGCACTGATTGAAAACAAAGACAAGGAAATCGACCGCCTTAACAAGGCTTACATTCGAAACTTAGAAGCGGCTGGTGCAGAACTCATTCTTGAACGCGCGACCATTAAAGATAAAAACACAGTTCAACTCGCATCGGGCCGAACAGTCACAGCAAAATACATCCTCATTGCCACAGGTGCAGCCCCCTTCGTGCCGCGCCATTTGCCGGGCCATGAATTGGCGATCACTTCCAACGAAGCCTTTGAACTCGATTTCCTGCCGCGTCGCATGGTGATCGTCGGGGGCGGTTATATCGCCGTCGAATTCGCAGGAATTTTTGCAGGACTTGGTGTTGAAACCGTTCTGCTACTGCGCGGGGAGCAAATTCTTCGCGGCTTTGATGATGATATTCGAAGCCATCTTGCCGCCGAGATGAAAAAGAAAGGCATCGACATTCGCGTCAAATCTGACGTGATCAAGATCGAGCGTTCGGGTGATGGCGTTCGCATTACGCTGGAAGACGGCGACATTATAGGCGCTGGCCAAATTATGTTCGCCACTGGCCGCATGCCCAATACGCATGAAATGGGGTTGGAAAATGTGGAGCTTCATGGCAACGCTCATGGTGCTGTGGCGGTTAATGAATTTTCGCAAACCAAAGTTGAAAGTATCTATGCTGTAGGCGATGTAACCAATCGCGTGAATTTGACGCCTGTTGCCATCCGCGAAGGCCATGCCTTTGCAGATAATGTGTTTGGTGGAAAATCCATCACTGTGAATCACAGCATGATCCCCACGGCTGTTTTCAGCCAGCCGGAACTTGGCGTAGTTGGCCTCACCGAGGCGCAAGCCCGCGCCAAGCACACCAAAATCGATATTTACAAAACCAGCTTCCGCGCCATGAAGCACACACTTTCTGGCCGCGATGAACGCACATTTATGAAGCTCATTGTGAATGCCGAAAGTGACGTCGTTCTCGGTTGTCACATCGCAGGCGAGGGTGCTGGCGAAATGGCGCAATTGCTCGGCATCGCCATCACCTGTGGCGCAACAAAAGCCCAGTTTGATGCAACAATGGCCGTGCATCCCACAGCCAGCGAAGAGCTGGTTACCATGCGCGAGAAATGGAACGGCTAAAGCCGCTGGAATAAACCCATAATTTGGGCGTAACCTATCTGCAATGCCTCAAGATTTCAGAACCAAACTCATCGCCGAAATTCCACATCTCCGCCGCTTTGCGCGTGGGCTTTGTGGTGACGCTTCACTGGCCGATGATCTTGTGCAAGACTGCATTGAACGGGCTTTGAAAAAAAGCCATCTCTACGATGTCACTAAACCTCTGCGCGCTTGGCTTTATACGGTATTGAGAAATATACATGTCAGCAATTGGCGCAGCAATGTCAAACACACATCATCGAAAAATATTGATGATCTGCAGGATGGCGAAGGCGCAACGAGGGCTGATCAGGAAGATGGTTTTTCCACAACGTTGATCACCGAAGCACTTGATAAATTGCCAGCGCTGCAACGTGAAGTTTTGATTTTAGTGAGTTTGGAAGAAGTGAGTTACCGCGATGCGGCAGAAATTATTGGTGTGCCGATTGGCACAATCATGTCGCGCCTGTCGCGGGCGCGGTCAACACTGAAAGATATTTTAGAAGAACGCGGAACCACAGTTCTGCGCAGGGTGAAATGACAATGTTTGAAACTGTAGAAAATTGGGCCCTGCATGCCTTTGCTGATGGCGAACTTGAAGGCGAAGACAAGAAGGCTGTGGAAAAACTTCTTGCGACAAGCGATGAGGCCCGCAAAGCCTTGTCTGCGATTAACTACCAAAAGGCTGAATTGCACAAAGCATTCGGCGGTACTTTAGAAGAAGCTGTTCCAGCATCGTTGCTGGCTGCCGCAAATGGCAGGCCATCGCGCCGCTTGTTGCCTTATCTCGCAGCGGCATGCGCTGTTGGTTTATTTTTAGTTGGCGGTAGTGTTGGTTGGTATGCTGGATTAAATCAAAATATTGCTCAAAGCAGCGGACAAGTTTTAACCGCCAGTTTAGCGCAGCGTGCACTTGTGGCCCATGCTAATTATTCTGCTGAACAGCGCCATGCTGTGGAAGTGGCAGCAGCTGATAAGGATCATTTGCAGGCATGGCTTTCCAAACGCGTGGGTTCTGAATTCAAAATTCCTGATTTACAGAAGGATGGTTATACGCTTTTAGGTGGCAGGCTACTTGCTGAAAGCAACGCGCCTGCTGGCCAACTGATGTATGAAACGGCTGACAAACAACGCGTAACAATCCTGTTCACAGCCAATGCAGACGGCAAATCAGCTGACTTGCAGTTAGAGCAAAAAG
>JAYVPZ010000037.1:0-2941 GCA_043757105.1 Aestuariivirga sp.
GCAGGCATAACGGGCGAAGACTTGCTGCGCGAAACTATTGCGCCGGGCAATGACGTGGCCGATGTGGCTTTGCGCCTAAATTTCGGTTCGGCTGATGTAGTGGTGGCGGTTCCGGAATGCTGGCTTGATGTGGCCGTGATGGCGGATTTAGATGACGTGGCCGAGCAGTTTTATGCGCGTCAGGGACGCAGATTGCGAGTCGCTACTAAATATTTGAACATCACGCGGCGCTTCTTTGCCGAGAAAGGCATTACGGGTTACCGCATCGTTGAAAGTGTGGGCGCAACCGAAGGCGCACCGGCCATTGGCACGGCAGAATTGATTGTTGATATCACAACAAGCGGAGCCACGCTGAAAGCCAATCAACTTAAGATATTAGATGATGGTATGATTTTGGCTTCGTGTGCTGTTTTGGCTTTGAACAAATCGTTCAACAATGAGCCAAGAATACACAACCTCTTGGATAAGTTGAAACGAGCAATTGCTGATTAACTTGAGCAAAAGTGCCGCAATATAATTTACATTCAACTGCTTATTGCATTTTTTGTGGTGAGTTGTAGAAAGGCGCTGGTTGCGTTGCGGCATATTTTATTTTGGAGCTAAGTCTGGTTGTACTGAGGAGATCTGTGCTTGCGCGGTTTCTGCATCGCCCCCGGTGAGAAACTGCAGCAGATACGTACGGATCTGAAGTCGTCAGATTTAGGGCAGGGAGCTTGCGGGGTAACTCGCAAGCTCCTTGTGTCTTTTGAGGCGGCTCGCTCAGCACAAAATTGACGAAATTTTCAAATAGGTCTCCGCTATTATGTTTCGACGAATCAATTGGAGCCTTTTTGAATGCGAATGAAAACTTTAGTTGCGACTGTGTCGTTGTCACTGCTTGCTGTTGCTCAATCACAAGCAGCAACTTGTGGCAATACAGCACAAGGTTTTTCAGGTTTTCTGAGCGGTGTTAAAAAACAAGCTGCCAAAGGGGGAATCAACGGACAGGCTTTGGCTATTCTCGATACAGTGCAATATGACCCCAGCATTATTAAACGTGACCGTGCGCAAAATGTTTTCGCGCAGAGCTTTTTGCAATTTGCAGGTCGTATGGCCACTGACGGGCGCGTGACCAAGGGGCGTGCAGTGATTGCGCAAAACAAAGCCACCTTTGATGCTGTGCAACAACAATATGGTGTGCCTGCTGCTGTGATTGCCGCCTTCTGGGCGCTTGAAACAGATTTTGGTGCAGACATTGGTCATTCGCCAACCGTGCAAGCACTTTTAACTTTAGGTTGGGATTGCAGGCGACCTGAAAAATTCCGTCCACAGATTATTCCGGCTTTGATGCTCGTCCAAAATGGCGATCTTTCAACCGAAGAAATGCAGGGCGCTTGGGCAGGCGAGATTGGCCAGACGCAATTTATGGCCTTCGACTATAATGAAAGTGCGGTGGATTTTGATGGTGATGGCCGCCGCAATTTACGCGACTCTATTCCCGATGTGATTGCATCAACTGCCAACCTATTAAAAAAAGGCGGATGGCAAGCGGGCCAACCTTGGTTGCAGGAAGTGAAACTGACGGCAGATTTACCGTGGGATCAAGCCGATTTGGCGATCAAACATTCAAGAGCTGAATGGGCCAAATGGGGTGTAATGGCGGCCAGTGGGAAAGCCATTAAGCCAGATGCAACGCAAGCCGCATTACTTTTACCCATGGGTAAAGATGGCCCAGCATTTTTGGCTTATAATAATTTCACCACCGCTTATTTGAAATGGAATGAGAGCCTCGTTTATTCAACCACAGCAGCTTATTTGGCAACCCGCATTGCTGGTGCTGGTAAACTGAGCACTGGGCGCGCCCAAGTGAAAGTGCCAAGCTATCAAGAAGTTGTAGCGTTGCAAGACAAACTGACAAGCCTTGGTTATGATGTTGGCAAATCGGACGGCAAGATTGGTGCCGGTACAAGAGCAGCCGTAAAAGCTGAGCAATTAAAGATGAATTGGCCCGCTGACTCCTATCCGAGCAAAGATTTCATTGCGCAGTTTTTGGCGCAATAACTTAAACGGATTTCAATTTTGATCGTCATTCCCGCGCAGGCGGGAATCCATTCAAGTTGAATTTTTTGTTTTGTAATTGATTCCCGCCTGCGCGGGAATGACGACGAGATGGGTGATTTGTCTCATTGCTAAACCCGCCCAAATATAAAGAAAGCAGGCACGGCGATATAGGGCGCAACAAGAGCGGCGAGGCCAACGCGCGCCCATTTATTTTTGAATCGCCTCATCAGCACTATGACCATCAATATGCCAAGTGCGGCTTCAATAAGACTGAACGGCCGGCCAAAATGATCGCGGTCATAATATGAAACTGGCGACATGAATTTATAACGCGAAAGGGGCCAGAAACTCATATGAGCGTCCTCTCGGTGAACGAGAAAATCGATACACGCGTGAAGCAATGCCGAAGCTGAATAGAGAGCCAGCATTGACCAGCGATCAATGGCATCTCTGAATGTAACAGCTTTGCTGCGCATTGTAATGCCGAGTGCCAATAAACCAGCCCATAATAAAAATGAATGACTGACGGCATTAGTGATCTGCCACCAATCTTGCCAATAGAGCTCATCGAATATTTTGGACGCCGGAACACCGCTGACCATGAGCGTGAATACAATCATTAACATGGGAACATCGGGGGTAACACCACCTAAGAAACCGACCCATGCTCTTGGCGTAATGTTTCGCCCAAAAAGCACAGCACCCATTAAGGCATGAGATTGTGTATTCATGGTCTAAGAATTCCACAAGTCTTGCTGCCAAACAATACCGATAATAATGCACCATGCCCTCGAATGGTTACTCTAACCCCAGTTACGGCTAAGGTTGGGGGATTCTCAAATCAGTTTTGATGTGATTCATGGGGTGTTGTGAAAGCAACCCACGGAGAGATCCCCCATGC
>JAYVPZ010000038.1:0-2939 GCA_043757105.1 Aestuariivirga sp.
GTAAATGTCGATGAAAATTCATTTTGATGAATTCGAATTGCGGGATAATGCGACCAACGCGAAGTCCTTCCAGCTGGAACTTGAAAACGGCCCTGCATCTTTCCTGATCGACCCACTTCTCTTGAATTCACAGCTTTACCAATTGGCAAATTGTCGAGTTGGATTCAAATTACCAGTCGTTCAAGTCGTAAAATCGTGTGAGTGTCCAGTGCCCAGCCCAATTCAACAACGCAATGTCACTCGTGTCGTTAAAGGAGCTGTCGCTGGAGGATTTCGGATCACTTCGGTAAAGGTTGACAAGCACGGCTCAATTGTTTTGTACTCCAACTTTCTAGAACGCGAAGAATGTGAAGAACCCGGTCTACCAATCAAATCCAACGAATGGGACGAGGTATTCAAAAAATGATCGCACGAGACTTACCAAGTTACTGCACATGGAACACTGACCGCCACGGAAAAAGGCGCGTCCGTTTTCGTAAAGGCTACTACTCGACATACCTTTCTGGAATTCCTTACTCTGACAGCTTCATGCAGCAATACCATGCCGCACTAGACGGAAGACTGCGGAAGGCTGAGAGGTTACAGACTGACGTCGCCGAACGTGGCACCATAGATGCCGTCATTGCAAGCTTTTACCGATCAACCGATTATGTGAAGCTCAAACTCAGCACGCAGAAAGTGCGGAGGAATATGCTCGAAAGGTTCGGTTTACAGCATGGCAAGAAGCGGGTCGCTTTGCTAACTGCGGCGCATGTGAAGGCCATCATTGGTGACATGGCCGATAGACCTGGAGCGGCAAACGGCTTGCTCAAAGCGTTGCGCGTTCTTTTGAGACACGCCATTGACATGGGGCTGATCCAAGACAACCCCTCACGAAATGTCCGCAAATTCGCGACCAGTTCGGAGGGCTTCCACTCATGGAGCGAAAGTGAAATTGTCGCGTTCGAAACAAGGCATGAATCTGGCACTCGGGCTTACTTGGCGCTATCACTGTTGCTCTACACCGGCCAACGCCGCAGCGATGTCGTGCGTATGGGCTGGCAGCATATTGGCGGTGATACGTTGCGTGTCGTTCAGGACAAGACTGGCTCGTCTCTGAAAATTCCGTTTCATCCAAAACTTGTCACCGCAATAGGTAAGATGCCGCGCAAGAACATGGCCTTCTTGCTGACAGAAGCTGGCGCACCGTTCTCGGCTGCAGGCTTTGGCAATTGGTTTAGGGATCGCTGCAACGAAGCGGGCCTGCCACATTGCTCAGCCCACGGTCTGCGCAAGGCCTGCGCTACGCGCCTCGCCAATGCGGGGTGCACGCCGGAGCAAATCAAAGCCATTACAGGGCACAAAACCTTGAGCGAAGTTGCTCGTTATACAAAGGCTACTGATCAAGAACGAAATGCGAAGCAGGCACTCGCAATTCTTTTGCGGTCAGAAAGTGAACAAGCTTGTCCAACCTTTGCTCCAAGGTTCGACAAAGTGGAAGAAAAATGATTACTAAACAACACGTTAAAAATGAGGTGGCGCGCCCGAAAGGATTCGAACCTCTGACCCCTAGATTCGTAGTCTAGTGCTCTGATCCAGCTGAGCTACGGGCGCGCATTGCTTGTTGTCCAACGGACGAAAGCGGAGCCTGATTAGTATGGCGTGGGCCGGAAAGCAAGGGCAGAAGTTTTAGTTCTTTGCCACTTTTGAAAACGGCAAGACTCGGCCCTTTGTAAGGTCAGCGCGGTCAGGAATACTGATCTCAAAAACAGTGCCTTGCTCGTCAGATGAAGAAACCGAAATTTTACCGCCATGTGCTTCCAAAAGTTCTGCCGAAATGGCCAGACCCAGTCCAGTGCCTCCAGCGCGCGCGGCGGTTTGAAAGGCTTCAAACATTTTGGTGCGAATGGTAGGCGGAATGCCGGGCCCTGTATCAGCCACATGAATAATTGCCGACGCGCCAATGCGCTCACCTGAAATGCGCACAGAATTGTTAGGGCCTTTGCGTGTATCGATGGCTTGGATGGCATTGCGGGTGAGATTGGTTAGGATGCGAATGAGTTGCTCACGGTCGGCATCGACATGTAGCACGGTTGGCGCATCGTTAAAGAGTTGAATATCTTCGCCGCTCAAAAGTTTGGTCGTGTCAAACACTTCATCAACAACATCATGCAGACAAAGCCATTCGCGCTGCGGCGGTAATTCTTGGGCGCGGCCATAGGTGATGGTTTGATTGAGAAATGTAATTGCACGGTCGAGCGATGTGATCAGTTTCGGAGCAAAGCGTTGCACAGTTGGATCTTTCACTTCGCCCAAGCGATCTGAAATCAATTGAGCTGAGGTTAGCATATTGCGCAAATCATGGCTCACTTTACTGACTGCTAAGCCAAGCGCTGCGAGATGTCCTTTTTGTTGCAACAGTCCTTGCAATTGCGACTGCATGGATTGCAATTCGCGTTCCGCAATTCCAATTTCATCTAATCTGGCTGAAGGTTGAATGATCCTCCGACGATCCTCGGGCATGTCTCCAAACTGCATCATATTGGCCGAAAGCCTTTGCATGGGCTTTACTAAAACGCGGTTCAAAGCCGCAAAAATCAAAGCTGCTACAATCAGCGAGAGCGCAATGGATAAAAGCAGAATGCGCAATCCATAAGCCAGCATCGCATCACGCATTGGCCATTCATGCAAAGCGATTTCGATGTAATCACCCGACATGGCGGGTGGCTTGTCGATCACGCCAATCAACCGGTCATGGGTTAAAAACATGACCGAGAAAGCCTCCATAACAGTCGGAAAATAATTGCCCGAACGTAGATCAAAACTTTCATCCACCATGTTATCGCTCATATTACGCAGCACAAGTTTGCGCTTGTCACCCCGGCTGAGAGACACCGCTTCAACCCCTGCTCCTTTGAGAATAGTGCTGCGTAAATCTGCATCAACGATCTGTCCTGGTG
>JAYVPZ010000039.1:0-11506 GCA_043757105.1 Aestuariivirga sp.
GGTGCTTTGTCTGTTACCCAAATCGAAATCATGCCAAAGCCGCCTGAGAAAGAGAACAAGGATCTTACTTGGCCAAACTGGCCGATGAAATTGCGCACCTCTTCATCGCATCTTGAAGGGGCGGAGCGTGACTTCTCGGTGCTTACGAAATCATTGGTCGGCGAAAATGGCGAAGTGAAAACATTGCGCTGCTCAAAGGCAGGCACTGATATGAAAGAAATACCGGGAACTGAATTTGATTTGAAAGCCGATCTCGTTCTCCTCGCCATGGGTTTCATTCAACCTGTGCATGAGGGGATGGTCAAGAACCTTGGCCTCAAAATGGATCAACGCGGCAATGTTGAAGCAAATGTGAAGGACTATAAAACCAGCTCTGAAAAAGTGTTCTCGGCTGGTGATATGCGCCGTGGTCAATCTCTTGTTGTTTGGGCCATCCGCGAGGGCAGACAAGCCGCGCGCGCAGTTGATCAGTTCCTTATGGGTGAAACGACACTGCCACGCTAGTTCGCAGGGGGTGCTATAAAAGTAAAGTCATCAAAGCGCCCCTTTGGAGCAATAGGTGCTACACCAAGAGTGAACAGTCTTTCGCCACTTGACCCTGCTGCCGCACCCACCCCAATTGAACTTGCGGCAATTGCTGCCGCATTGGTGGTTTGAGACTCAACTGATGCCACAACATCATCACCGTTATGCAAAACTTCTTGCCCATTTTGATCTTGCTGACCAAAAACGGGGCCGGCAGCATCATCGACCTTTGGCGGCGCAGCGGCCACTGGTGTTTCCGGTGCAATTACGGAAATGGCATCATTTTTCAATGCCGCTAAAACAATTTGCCCGATGCGATTGTTGCCGAGTTTGAAAAAAGTGACCCCATCATTTTGGCGTAGCTTTTGATCAACACCCGTATCATCTGGGCCGCGCTGATTGTAATTTCCGTCTGGGCCCAAAAATGGAGCGCGAAGATCAACAAAAGTAATTTTTTTAGCCAATGCTCTTTCTTTTTGCAAAGCCGAGATAATTTGCATATCGGCATCATAGGCAGGGTCGCCCATCGGGGGTTGCCCTAACCAAACAACTTTTACGTTTTGCGCCAAAAGCGCATCAATAACCGTGTCAATATTGCTTTTATAGGCGGCGATCCATTCTGGTGAATTAAAAGTCAAACGTGAGGTGGGAGTTCGAATATCTTGCCGGTCATTAAGTCCGATCAAAACCACCGCAGCGGAGAAATTTTTATCCTCCATTATTTTTGGAACAGCTGTTGCCCAATCATATCTATCAGGGCGCGAAAGAGCCGATGCTTCATTAAAACGATTGACAACTTCATAGCCAGTGTCGGAGGCTGTCATGCGTGTGAGCCCCCCACCCATGCCGCCGCCCATCGCATCGCCGATGATGAGAATACGGTAGGGGCCGTCGGTTGCCTGCGAACCGATTACGGGGCCAGTGTCTTGCGCGTTGGCAATGCCCGAGCAAAATGCGAAGAACGTAGCGACAATGAAAAACAATAATCTCATGACTTCAGGTTAACCGCCCTTACGCAACAGCTCAAGTATCTTTAGTGTGGGTTGACCGTCGAGAGGCAGGCCCCGTTTTTTTTGGTATGCTAATACTGCTTCATACGTCTGCGCGCCAAAACGACCGTCTGCAGCACCTCCTGTTTCAATGCCCATCGCATTCAGGCGTTTTTGCATTTCCACGCGTTGTGAAGGATTAAGATCAACCGCAGCACTTGGCCAAGTGGCTTGGAACGGTGCGCCACCACGAATCCTATCTCCCAAATGGCCCACCGCTAAGGCGTAAGAATGTGATTGGTTGTAAGCCATGATCGAAAGGAAGTTTAGTGTCACTAAAAACACGGGGCCGTTTATGGTTTGCGGGATCATCACAAACGCGTCTGCTTGCGGAGCGCTAAATGACTTCCCATTCATTTGAGTTATGCCCAGTTTCATCCATTGTGAAACTGGTTGCCAGTGGTTGCGCCCAATCAAGGTGCGATCAAAACCCTCCGGCAATTTCACTTCCCAACCCCAAGGTCGATCAATTTTCCAACCCGCTTTGGCAAGGTAATTCGCAGTTGATGCTAGCGCATCTTCCTTCGTACCCCAAATATCTCGTTTGCCATCGCCATTCCAATCGACGGCATAAGACACATAAGATGATGGAATGAATTGGGTATGGCCCATAGCGCCGGCCCAAGAGCCTACAAAATTACTAGGGCTCCGCGCACCTGATTTCAAAATGTGAAATGCGGAAATGAGTTGTACTTTGGCGTATTCCTTTTTGTTGCCATTATAAATCAGTGTGGCCAGCGAGCGAATGACACTCATAGAGCCTGCGTCTTTGCCGAAGTTTGACTCCATGCCCCAAATGCCAAGAATAGTATAGCGATCCACGCCATATTTTTTCTCGATTGATTTCATCAAAGCATCATTAGCCCCGGCCATGGTCTTGCCTGTGTCAACGCGGATGGGGGTTACGGCCGTGCCCAAATAATCGCCCGTTGCAATTTTGAATTCAGGCTGAGTGTTGGCTAATTTTATGACGGCCAAATCAGGTTCAGTAATTCCTGCAAAGGCTTGATCAAATAATTCGCGGGAATAACCCGCTGCTTTTACCCGCGGCCAAAGAGTTTGAATGAAGGCTTCGAATTTTGCGTCAGCAACGGCCATCGTTGGCGAATATGCCAAACTCGCTGCCAAAATTAGTCCCATAAATTTGCGCATTCAATCTCCCGCCCGAATCGATCATGTTTTACCGAAGTTCTATCAGCGAAACTTTGAAGCGCGAAATTGTGGTTAGGTTTAGGCGGCGTTACGTCTTTCGAGGTGGCGTTCCCAAGCGAGTGCTGAGGTGACAATCAAATCAAGATCGTTGAACTCGGGCCGCCAGCCTAAAATATCGCGCACGCGGTCAGCGCCAGCCACAATTGCCGCGGGGTCGCCCGCACGGCGGGGCACGAGTTTCTTGTTGATTGGGCCACCAAAAGCTCTTTCTACCGCGCCTATCACTTCAAGCACCGAATAGCCCTTGCCATAACCACAATTGAAAATGCCGCTTTCGCCACCGCGGCGAAGATGCGCCAAGGCTTCCATGTGAGCTGAGATTAAATCACTCACGTGAATGTAGTCACGAAGGCATGTGCCATCGGGTGTGTCATAATCTGTGCCGAATACATCCATCGAAGCGCGCTGGCCCAAGGCGGTTTGGCAGGCGACTTTAATTAAATGCGTGGCGCGTGGGGTAGATTGGCCCGAACGGCCGCGTGGATCAGCGCCCGCCACATTGAAGTAACGTAGTGCCACATAATTCAACCCATAAGCAAAGTGTGAATCGTGCAACATCATTTCAGTCATTAATTTGGATGTACCATATGGTGAAATAGGGCTTGGCAGTTCGCTTTCAAACACAGGCTGAGTTTTGGGATTGCCGTAAACCGCTGCTGTGGACGAAAAAATGAAATTCTTAACACCAGCTTTAACCACAGCGGCCATGAGCGCGCGGGATTTGACGGTATTGTTAAGATAGTAGCCCAAAGGATCAGTCACCGAATCCGGAACGACAATTGATCCCGCAAAATGTACCACGGCATCGATGTTATGGGTCTTAATGATGCGTTCAACCAGCGCTTCGTCGGCAATATCGCCCTGAAGCAGTTTGGCTTGCGGCGCTATCGCCCAAGCAAACCCTGTGGTCAGATTGTCCAGCACCACGACATCTTGACCCGCGTCGGTTAGTGCTAATACCATGTGACTGCCAATATAGCCTGCACCACCTGTCACCAAAACTGCCATCACCAATCTCCAATTCTTAATCAAATATCAATATCGCATGCGATAGTTTAAGTTGTATTATTTTCTATAAATTGATCACAAACCACGACGTTTATATTTAAGAGTTCGTTAAAATGACAAGACCCATAAAAAAAGCCATTTTCCCTGTTGCTGGTTTAGGCACTAGGTTTTTGCCTGCCACCAAAGCTATGCCTAAAGAAATGCTCACTGTGGTTGATCGTCCGCTCATTCAAATCGTGGTGGATGAAGCACGCGATGCGGGCATTGAACATTTAATATTTGTGACAGGCCGCAATAAAGGTGTGATCGAAGATCATTTCGACAAGCAATATGAACTCGAGTCCACTTTGCGCAAACGCGGCAAATCCGAATCGCTCAGTGTGTTGGAACAAGATTTACCCGCTGCAGGGCAAACGAGTTTTACCCGCCAACAAGAACCGCTGGGTTTGGGCCATGCTATTTGGTGCGCGCGCAATATCGTGGGCAATGACCCGTTTGCCGTGTTGTTGCCAGATATGATTATCAATGCCAGCCCCGGCTGCATGAAGCAGATGGTGGATGTTTATCATGAGCGTGATGGCGGCAATGTGATAGCGGTGGAAGAAGCGCCGTGGGAACAAGTGCACCGTTACGGTGTGGTGGGTGCGGGTGAATGGCACGATAATCACTTTGCCATTAACGCCATGGTTGAAAAACCAAAGCGCGAAGTCGCCCCATCAAACCTCATCATTTCGGGCCGCTATATTTTGCAGCCAGAAATTTTTGCCGAAATTGAAAAACAAAAACCGGGCTCAGGTGGGGAAATTCAAATCACCGATGCGATGATCCGTTTGATGGAACATCAACCGTTTCATGGCTTAAAGTTTAATGGCACCACGTATGACTGCGGCGACAAGATTGGATTTCTGGCGGCCAATGTTGCCTTTGCCTTGGAGCGCGAAGATCTAGGCCCAGCGTTCCGCCAAGTGTTGCAAGATATCATTGCAAAACATGGCGGCTTTCTGAGCTGGAACGCAAACAGCGAACTTGCCGCGATTTTACACGATATAAGAACGGGCACAGGTTATCTGGCGCAAGAAGATATAGAAGTTGAAACGCCATTGGTTGAAAAGCAGGCGTGAATTATTTCACGCCAAGTCTTTTCAATCCGTCCTGCGCAAATTTTTTGATTTCATCATCGGGATTGAGTTTTAAACTGGCCTGATAATCAGTAATTGCCTTTTTTCTTTGTTTTAATTTTTCTTTCGCTTCACCGCGTTCGGCCATGTACCAAGCGCTTTGTGGATCGAGAGCAACGGCCTTGTTCAAGTCTTCCAATGCAGATGAAAATTTCGATTTTCCTAAATAGGCTGCACCACGATTGCGGTAGAACAAGCCATCATTGTCAGTTAACGCAATCGCCTTGTTGAAATCTAATAAAGCTGCATCATACTTCTTAAGTTGCAAAAGCTGACTGCCATGATTGTTGTAGGCTAAATCGTATTTTGGGTTGGCTTTGATTGAGGCTGCATAATCTGCCAGGGCCAAATCAACATGTTTCAGTTTTTCGTGCGTAAAACCACGATCAAGCAAAAACACCGCATCATCAGGCTTTAATTTAATCGCTTTATCCAAATCAGCGAGTGCTTTTTGATAGTCTTCCCGGTCGTTCCAAATTTGTCCCCTGGTATGTAAAGGCTCGGCATAGTTGGCGTTCAGAGAAATTGCTTTATCCAATGCGGGCAATGCGTCATCGGCTTTGCCGTTTTGATAAAGTGCAAAACCCAAATTGTTAAAACCAAATGGTTCATTGGGATCGAGCTCAGTGGCTTTTCTGGCAGCAACTATTGCGTCCTCATATTTTTTCATGGCGGCGAAATTCATGCTCATGTTAACATAGGCTGCTTGATAGGTAGGATCGATTTCGAGTGCTTTTTGATATTCAGCGTTGGCTTTTTCTAACTCGCCTTCGTTGAATTTTACGTTGCCACGCAAATAGTAGGATTGAGTATCCTTAGGGTTTAATTCAAGAGCTTTGGTCAGATCAGCGTAGGCCGATTCAAATTTTTCGAGCTCAAATTTAATCCACCCGCGTTCACGATAACCCGCAAATAGTTTTGGGTTCAAAGTGATTGCTTTGTCAGTATCCTCCAAAGCAAGACTGTAGTTATTCATTTCGCGGTGAACCATGGCCCGGTCAACCAAGTAGCTAGCATCTTTCGGAACCATTGTAATTCCAGCGGTAAAAAATTCCAATGCTTTGGAATACTCTTTGTTGTTTCGATATTTTACACCGCGCGATTGCAATGAAGTGGTAAAATCTGGATCAAGTTCGAAAATCTTTTGCATCGCCTTTGTGGCCTCTGCGGTTTCTCCGGTCATGTAATAAGCGAATGCCAGATTATTCCAAGCCTTCGTAGAATCTGGTTTCAGCTCGATTACCTTTTTCGCGATCGTCGTAACCTCTGCAAACTGTCCTAATTCCCTATAATTACCAGCCAGATTATTCTGCGCGATAATGTTTTTGGGGTCGAGTTCAATAGCTTTCAGATAGTCTTTGTTGGCGCCTTGAATGTCGCCCAGTTGATCTTTGTAATAACCCCGATCACTGAAGCTTTCAGGGTTTTTGGGATTGAGATTAATCGCAGTTTCAAAATCTTTCATCGCTTCTGTGTTTTTACGCAATTCGCCATTCACAGCGCCACGTTGTATGAACAACATCTCATCTTTCGGATCAATGCTAATTCCCTTGTCCAAATCTGCAAGTGCTTTTTCAGTTTCACCAAGTTTGGAATAAACCTTGCTGCGATTTAAATATGCGCGGGCATAGCCTGGGTTCAACTCAATTGACTTGCTGACTTTTTCTAAAGCCAGCGTGTTATCACCCTTTGCAATCGCAATGACACCTTGGATAAGATAGGCAAGGCTGTTCGTTGCATCTAAATCGATGGCCTTTTGAGCGCTCTCTGTGCCATGGGCATCGTCTCCGGTATTCGTAAGGGATCTCGCTTGCGACGCCAAATAGGAGCTCAGCTCCTTTTTATCCGTGATGGATTTGCCTTCAATCAGCGTTTTGCAGGCGACAAGGGCAAGGGCAGGGTCTCGTGAAAGGCAGTCCGCTTTTTGGTCGGCCCACGCAGGCGACGTAGACAATAACAGGGTAAGCGCCGTTGCAGTCAGGCAAAGGTTTATAATTTTCATTATCGTTCTCCCAGCCCCGGAGTTGAACTTTTGCATGGGATCATGTGACCTTCAAGGGGTGAAGTTGAGAATAATTCAATACAGCTTTTTACACTTGCTGTATAAACGAAACACCGCAGGAGAATTTTATGAATTTTGCATCTGATAATGTTTATGGCGTTGACCCACGCATCATGCAGGCCATGGTGGATGTTAATCAGGGGACAGATGTTTCATATTGTCATGATGATGGATCGAAGGCAGCTGAGGCGCGGCTTTCTGAAATTTTTGAAACAGAAGTGAAAGCGTTTTTGGTAGTCAATGGAACAGGTGCTAATAGTTTGGCGCTTTCAGCCATGTGCCCGCCTTTTGGTGGAGTGTTGTGCCATGAGAGCTCTCACATCAATACAGATGAATGTAACGCGCCGGAACTTTTTACGGGTGGAGCAAAGCTCATCACGCTTTCGGGTGATGGTGCAAAAATTACGCCCGCCGCGATTGAAGCGCGACTAAGATATTTTGTGCATGGTGAGCACGGGGCTAAAATATCAGCGCTGTCGATCACAAACGCCACAGAGCTTGGCACAGTCTATACGCCAAAAGAAATTATGGCGCTTGCGGATTGTGTCAAGCCCAAGGGCATGAAGATGCATATGGATGGTGCGCGTTTTGCCAATGCGCTGGTCAGCCTTGGTTGCACGCCAGCGGAGATGACATGGAAAGCGGGTATTAATGTGTTGTCATTCGGTGGCACAAAAAATGGCGGCATGTTGCTGGAAGCCGTTGTGTTTTTTGATACCGCGCTGGCGGAAGATTTTTTGTATCGCCGCAAGCGGGCAGGGCAGCTGGTTTCAAAGAGTCGTTTTATCTCGGCGCAAATGCTGGCCTATTTGCAGGATGATGTTTGGCTGGCCAATGCGCGCCGTGCCAATGGCTTGGCGCTGAAGCTTGCCGATGGATTGCAACAGTCAAATCAGATCAAGCTTTCCAATCCAGTTCAAGCCAATGAAGTTTTCGCCTACATGCCACGCGCAGCCTTTGAAAAAGCTCAAGAACAGGGCGCTCATTTTTATGAATGGCCGATGCCGGATACGCCAGATAACGAAGTGCATTGCCGATTTGTTTTGTCTTTCGCAACGTCAGAAAAGGATGTCGAACATTTTGTAAAATTGGTCAATACAATTTGAATGGCAGATCACAAAGCCGTGATAAATGACCCATCCAATTGTTGACGCGCAAGTGATTTCTAATTGATTTTGGAAACTGCCATAGAGTGGACGTTCCCATTTAACGGAGATTTAAAATGAACATCGCAAAACGTAACGCTCTACTTCTCATCGCCGGCGCAGTAACCGCAACTTTGGCGTCGATGCCAGCTGCACAAGCTGCAGGCAAAGAAAAATGCTTCGGCGTGGCTCTTTCTGGCCAAAATGATTGCGCCGCTGGTGCAGGCACATCCTGCGCTGGGACTTCGACAAAAGATTATCAAGGCAATTCTTGGAAATACGTTCCAGCTGGCACATGCAAAACCATTAAGACACCAAAGGGTCATGGATCATTGACTGCTATCTAAATTAAACAGCATGTTTACAATTTGGCCAGAGTGCGGTTTTTAATGCCTCTGGCCAAAATTCTGATGTAAGAGTTTTTTATGTCGCGCCCCACTAAAATCCCCGCCCGCAGTGGCATTGGCCTTAAGGGTGAACACTACCGGAACATTCTTGAGACCAAGCCTGATATAGGTTTTTTTGAAATCCACGCTGAGAACTATATGGGCGAGGGCGGCCTGCCGCATGCTTCGCTCGCAGCAATTCGCGAAATTTATCCCCTGTCCTTGCATGGTGTTGGACTATCTATTGGCGGTGCCAAGGCGCTCGATCGTGAGCATTTAGCACGGCTGAAAGCTCTGAATGAGCGATACGAGCCGGCGCTTTTTTCCGAACATTTGGCCTGGTCAACCCATGATGTTGGTTATCTCAGTGATCTCTTGCCGCTGCCCTACACAGCTGAAACTTTGGCCCGGGTTTGCGCGCACATCGACGAAACACAGAGTTTTGTCGGCCGGCAAATGCTGCTCGAAAATCCATCGAGCTATTTAACATTTAATGAAAGCACTTTGGACGAAGCCGATTTCATTTCTGAAATTGTAAAGCGCACGGGTTGTGGTCTGCTGCTTGACATCAACAATGTTTATATCTCGGCTCATAACATCAATATCAGCGCGCAAGCTTATCTTGCGGCTTATCCTTTGAAGTTTGTGCAAGAAATTCATTTGGCGGGTCACACGGTGAGTGCTGATGACGCCGGAAAACCTGTTATTATTGATGATCATGCCAGCCCTATAGTTGAAGGTGTTTGGGATCTGTATGCCTATGCGATGAGACACATGGGCCCAGTTCCAACATTGATCGAACGCGATGACAATGTTCCAGCGCTGCAAGAGCTGGTTGATGAAGCGCATTTTGCGGATGGTATTATGAAGCGTTGCGCGCTGGAGCGGCTTGATGCGTGAAGCTGAATTCGCACAGGCGATTGGTGCGCTCGATCCAGCCATCACCGACCCGCGTTTTGGCATTTACCGCAATAACGTTGCATCTGCGCTCACCAATTCTCTGCGCGTACGCTATCCTGTTGTTGAACAATTGGTTGGCGCAGAATTTTTTGGAATGATGGCCCGTCAATTCATTGCCGATCATAAACCGAGTTCAGCCATGTTGATTTCCTATGGTGAAGAATTCTCTGAATTTATTGCAGGTTTTGTGCAGGCTGATCCAGTTCCCTTTCTTGCTGACGTCGCAAAATTAGAATCTGCCTGGTGGATTGCTTATCATGCTGCGGATACACTACCTTTATACAAAGAGGCGCTCACAGCATTGGCGCCCGAAGCGTGGGGCGAAACTCGCATTCGCCTTTTGCCAAGCGTCAAAATTTTGAATTTTGAATATTCTGCAGTCTCAATTTGGTGTGCGCATCATGATGAAAAACTGGTTAAGCCGTCTCTTGTGAGTGAAGCGGAATGTGCTTTGGTTCACCGCGAAGGGACACAAGTTTTGGTTCAACCTCTCGCACAAGACATGTTTCTCTTCCTTCTTGCACTCGTACAAGGTGGAACACTGCTTGAGGCTTTTGAAGTTGCAAGCGATCACATTGAGGCCTTTGACGTTCTCGCTGCCGTGCAACAACTCTTTCATTTAAATATTATTGCGGAACTCTACTAATGAAAAAACTGATCACTTCAATCATCGGTCTCTTTGATCTCATCCCACATTGGTTTCATGCTTTGCTGGCGCGCGTTGTAATCGCTCTGGTGTTCTGGAATTCAGGTCGCACCAAAGTACCAGATTGGAATTTTTTTGCAGTCAATGAAACCACCCTCCAACTCTTTACCGAAGATTATAAAGTGCCATTCCTTTCACCCAACGTCGCCGCTTACATGGCGCAAACAGCCGAACATGTGTTTCCAATTTTGTTGATCGTTGGTCTCGCCTCGCGATTCTCTGCGCTGGCACTTTTAGGCATGACGTTGGCGATTGAAATCTTCGTGTACCCCGATGCCTACGTCGTGCATGGTACATGGGCGGCGATTTTGATTTTCATTATAAAATATGGCCCAGGGGTGGTTTCGGTGGACTATCTATTGAAGCGCAAATACTAAACTAAAGGCCACGTATCATTCACCTTATAGCCTGCTGGCCATGGATCAGCGGGATCGAGCATCAAAGTCGAAGTGCCGCTGATCCATGCGCGGCCTGTGATTTGCGGGATGATGGCTTTGAGGTTACCCACTGTGGCTTCGTCTTTGATGCGGCCGATAAAGCATGAATCAATCACACTTCGGCCAATATAAGTGTCGCCCACTTTCATGAGACCCTTGGCATGCAAGACCGCCATTAAAGCCGAACAACCCGTGCCGGTGGGTGAGCGATCAAGCTTGCCCGGATTGATGATGCAAGCGTTGCGCGAGGTCAGCACGCCATTTTCTTTTTCCAATGGGCCACGCAAAAAACAAAAAGAGTAATGTTTCCATTCTGGCAATTCAGGATGATGAAAAGGCAATTGAGAGTTTGCAGCCTTAACCAGTTTGCGTCCAAGCTCTGCAACTTCGCGCGCAGAATGTGGCGTGATCTCTAGTCCAAAATCTGCAGCATCGGCCATCACAAAACTATCGCCACCAAAAGCGGTATCAACTTTCACAACGCCATATCCTTCAACATTCAGCGATGCGTTTAAGTGGCTGGCGAAGGATGGGACGTTCGTCAGCGTAATTGTTTCAGCTTTGCCGTTTTTGCAACTGGCCGACACTTCGATCAATCCTGCTGGGGCCTCTAAGGTCAAATGCGTCACAGGTTCTCGCATGGGGATGATGCCTGTATCCAAAAGCACTGTGGCCACGCAAATACAGTTGGAACCCGACATTGGCGGCGTGTCTTCCGGCTCCATGATGATGAAAGCGGCCTGGGCTTTTGGATTTTTGGGTGGCACTAATAAATTCACATGACGAAAAACACCGCCGCGCGGCTCGTTTAAAACAAAATTCCGAAGCCTGCCATCTT
>JAYVPZ010000040.1:0-11358 GCA_043757105.1 Aestuariivirga sp.
CTGACCCAATGCGGAATCATATAGGGCATGTGCACAGCATCGCCGGGCTTTAGAGTGTGGAGCGTGGCGCGTTGCTCAAACCATTCTTCATAGTTGCGATTGCGGTGGCGGCTGGGTGAAATTTCCAAATCTTCTTCTGACAGAAGCGAACGATCATCATTGTCAAATGTACGAACAAATTTGTCGCCCTTGATTTGGATCAAAATATTTTCTTCAGCGTCGTTATGGAAAGGCGTTGTGGCCTTGGCTGAAGATACAAAGATGAAGCCTTCAATATCGGAAAAATCGGATGGTTTGCGACCCGCAGCGATATTGGCTTCTGTTACAAATTGTTCGAGCACGGCGCGATATTCAGGCTGTTCTTCGACATGCTTAATCACCATCCATGCATTTTCGGTTTCGATGGAATTGATGATATCTTCAGCAGAGCGATCAATTTTCGGCACATCCTCTGGCTTGGCACCAATGGCCACTTTGCCCGAATTATATTCAATCGCATCATTTGGCAGGGACTTGGCGAGCTCGACGAGACGCGACAGCGCGAAGAGTTGATTATCCACCAGCGTGTGTTTCAAGCGAAACGGCTTCTTCAAAAAATTTTCGCGTGCAATTTGTGGATCAACGATGATGACGCTCATGATCTATGCTGTCCTTTTATTTTGTAAATTAAATCACGGGCAAGCCCGCGCCAATAAACGCGTTGTTGTTCAAGTTTGGCAATCGCTTTGAAACGCAATTTTGAAATGGATGACGGTGCCACAAACACATTCACCATCTTAATCCGGTCACGCCAAATGCGGTCGATCATCGGATGATTGGGTATGGCGCTTGAATCGATCAATTTGATATTTGGTTCATTGAAAAATGCTTCTGTGCAATCAAGAATAATTTGAACGCCGGGCGAATATTTTGAGAAGCTCTCGTCGTAAGAAATCTTGCCAAGCCAAGCTTGACCACCCTCAACAATTGCAAAAAGCGAAGCAATAGCTTTACCATCGAGTTTCAATGACCAGAACCGAAGTTTCTTAGATTGATGAAGTTGTCTACATGCTTCCTCTAAAGCGAGTTTGAGATTTTGATTTGCTGCAATGGCGGTTCCTTTGCTGCCCTTCCATCCACGGGCTTCAAGCGACAATAGATCGTCCACAAACGGCTTCGGGTCTTGGCCCTGCTGCAACGTCTCGGTGGTCATCGCGCCCTGCTCGCTGAGGCGATTGCGGAGGCGTTTAAGTTCTTTGCGGCGCTTCTGATCAAAGTTGGTTTGCAACCATGCGTCAAAACTGCCTTCGGGCTTCAAAGCCGCACGTTGCCACGTTTCGATTATTTTGAAGTTGGTCGATTGCTTTTGAAGCGTTTTTAAAAATAGCCCATCCGCCGGAATGGCGCTGAATAAAATTGGTTTGGTTTGTGCGTTGATCAAAGACAGCAGTGCGCTGGCACCAAGCTCGGAATTGAGATGGGGCAGTCCGCTTGCGGTGAGTGGTGTTGCCCATGATTTAATGAACAATCGTTTTGATGTGGCAGGAAACGCCAAAAGCAAATCTGGCCCATGGCTGACTGCCATCAATTTTGCTCCACCCAGATGTTTTAGCAGCGGCAGAATCAACTCTGGCGCATTGTAGCCTGCGGGTTCGATTGCATTGCCTTCAAGGGCTTGCCAGTCATCATGAAGCGATTGCGCTTCTTCCGCGCTCTTAATGGAAACTTTAAAATCTTGCCACTGACCTGCCAACATCCATCTTGTCCTGCAATTCGACTGCCAAATAACAATTCGAAGCTTAGGAACAATAAAAAAGGCCCCGAAAATCGAGGCCTTTTGAAAATTTCGTAAATAAAGTCTTAAACTTCAGCCTTAATGTCCATAACCTGACGGCCACGATACATGCCAGTCTTCAAATCCAAGTGGTGCGGACGGCGCAATTCGCCAGACTTCTTGTCTTCAATCCACGTGACAGTTTGCATTTTTTGGCCCGAGCGGCGCATTCCGATGCGGCTGCGAGACATTTTTTTCCGTGGAACGGCCATAATTTAACCCTCTGATATATAATGATTCTTCGTTAAACATGGCGCTAACACCACGATCTGTTGGCGGGCTTATAGCCCAAGGCTTTAGTGGATACAAGTCAGATAGGCATCTATTGCGCCCATACGCAATTGAATGCGGGCGGCAGCAAAATTAACACGTTTAGAGGGTTTCCCCGCATTGCGCTTCATGGGGTTTGGTAAAACTGCCGCCAGTAAAGCGGCTTCGCGTCTGGTCAATTGAGCGGCAGATTTCTTGAAATGATACTGGCTTGCCGCCTCCGCGCCGTAAATACCGGGAGCCCATTCTACGATGTTGAGATAGACTTCCAACATCCGGTGCTTTGTCCAAATCAAGTCCATATAGAGCGCCAAAGGCATTTCAAAGATTTTGCGAATGCCGCTGCCGCGCCCATCCCAAAGAAACAGATTTTTGGCGGTCTGCATTGAAACCGTGCTAGCCCCGCGGCTGGGCGCTTCAAAATCATCGAATGTGCCACCGAATGCATCCTGAAACTCAACCCAATCTACCCCGTGATGACTGCAAAAACGGGCATCCTCGCTGCTGATTACAGCGCGGGCCAGATGCGGCGACATCTTGTCCAAACTGATCCATTGCTTCGTGATGCCATTTCCCAAAATGGCACGACTGAGCATCAGATTGGAGACAGGCGGCGGCACCACGGCATAGAGCAATGTCATAATGATCGGCCAGGCAATAATGCAGCCGATGATGCCCAACAACCACCGCTGCCAACGCGAACGCCCTTCCCAAAAAGCCGCTAAGCGAGCTTTGAAGCTTGGTGACGAGAGGTTGAGTTCTTCTGGGCTTATCATTACAAGTGAGGCTTCTAGCATGAGGAATTTGGTTTTGGCACCACTCCCTTTTCGGGTTTTTGAAGATGTTTTGGCGGCAGATGCAAAGGCGGTGGAGGTGCGGCTGGATGCGCTTTTGCCAGCACTTTGGGGCAACCGCCTGCGCGAAGCAATGCGCTATGCAGTTTTGGGGCAAGGTAAAAGGTTGCGTCCGTTCTTCGTTCTCGAATCATGCAGGCTCCATGATGTTGATCCCCTGCTGGCGTTGGATGTGGCCTGCGCTTTGGAGTGCGTGCATTGCTATTCGCTGGTGCATGATGATTTGCCAGCCATGGACAATGATGATCTGCGGCGCGGGCAACCAACAACACATAAGAAATTCGATGAGGCCACGGCGATCCTTGCGGGCGATGGGCTTTTGACATTTGCATTTGAAATTTTAGCACAAGCTAATGCACCCATGCTTTTGGTGTTGGCCTTTGCCAAAGCATCTGGGCCAGATGGCATGGTGGGAGGGCAGATGTTGGATATTGAGGCTGAGACAACAAATTTTTCTTCGCTCACAGCAATCTCAAATATGCAACGCAAGAAGACAGGCGCGTTGTTTGAGTTTGCGTGTATTGCTGGTGCCATTTTGTCGAAGGCAAATGTCGGCCCACTTCAAACCTACGCCGAGCATGTTGGCGTGGCATTTCAAATTGCCGATGATGTTTTGGATGTCGAAGCCAGTGTTGAAACACTTGGCAAAGCAACGCAGAAAGACAAAGCAAAGGGCAAAGCCACTTTTGTTGATTTCTTGGGTCTAGCTGAGGCGAAAGCAGAAGCACACCGCATGGTGGCTTTAGCGATTGCCGCTCTCAAACCCTATGGCGAGAGTGCCGACGTTTTGAACCAAAGTGCTCGTTTTATGATTGAACGCCGGAAATGAACTCGCGGGCTTGTTCGTAAGAACTCACTTGGTGCACAAAGCCGCGGCGCACCGCGTAGAGCCATTTTAATTTTTTGGACGTTGCAATATCTTCGGGCGAAACGGCGAGCAGGCTTGCGCGATCATAAGAAGCCACCCCCTCTTTCAATAATACAGAATCTGGATCAAGATTATTGCGGCGTTTGGCTTCAACCAAACCATATTGAATATAGCCACTGCAAATAAAGGTTTTTGGAGTCCATGGTCTATAGGCAGTCGTGCGACGACTGATGCGCGACCAACCAAGCTTTATTCCAAACCAAACAGATAGGCCCATGTTTACTGCGATGCCGTAATCATAGGCAGAATTAACTTGATCAAGCATGATACCGCCCACTTGTTTAAAATAAGCGCGATCGAGACCGTGACCTTGCAAACGCAATATTGCAATTTCCTCTGGCGGATTTGCTCCGGTAATCCAGCTTTTTATGCTGGCCAAGCCCACACCTGATGGCATACTTTCAAGTACAAATGTATTTTCAAAATGCTCTTTCGGACTTGGAAGCAAAAATACAAACGCGGCATGCGTGAAAAAGCTGCCTGTACCATAATGGACAATGCGACTACCCAAGGTCTTGTTACGCGTAAGTATGATATCACCACGATCCAAGAAACGATCAGACTGTTTCAGAAACTCGCTGACCCGCATTGGAAAGTGCGGTGGTTCAACCCCAGCGTTTGCTGACATAGTTTTCTACGAGTTCTTGGAACTGCTGGGATATATTCTCGCCGCGCAAAGTTTTCACTTTTTTACCGTCGATATAAATCGGAGCAGTCGGTTGTTCGCCTGTGCCCGGCAACGAAATGCCAATATCGGCATGTTTGGATTCGCCAGGCCCATTCACAATGCAACCCATGACAGCCAGCGTAAGATTTTCAAATCCCGGATAAGCTTCACGCCAATCGGGCATGCGCTTTCGCACATAAGACTGAATGTCCTGTGCCAGTTCTTGAAACACGGTTGATGTGGTGCGGCCACAGCCGGGGCATGCAATGACCATGGGTGCGAAAGCGCGTAGGCCCATGGTTTGTAAAATTTCTTGCGCCACGATCACCTCACGGCTGCGGTCGCCGCCGGGTTCGGGTGTCAGTGAAATGCGAATCGTGTCACCAATGCCTTCTTGTAACAAAACAGAAAGAGCAGCTGTTGATGCCACGATGCCTTTGGATCCCATTCCGGCTTCAGTAAGCCCTAAATGCAAAGCGTGATCGGTACGTGTCGCCATCATCCGGTAGACGGCTATCAAGTCCTGCACTTCTGAACATTTAGCGGAGATGATAATTTTCTCGCGGGCAAGCCCTAATTCTTCTGCAAAATGCGCGGATTCAATTCCAGAGCGCACGATTGCTTCATGCATCACAGCGCGGGCGGGCAATGGGTTGGCTGATTTCGCATTTTCATCCATCAACGACGCGAGCATGGCCTGATCGAGCGATCCCCAATTCACACCGATGCGGACTGGCTTATTGTGCTTGATCGCCACTTCGATCATGGTTGAGAAGTTGCGATCTTTCTTGTCTTTGAAGCCCACATTGCCTGGGTTGATGCGATACTTTGCTAAAGCCACGGCGCAATCTGGATAGGCAGTCAGCAATGCATGACCGTTATAATGAAAGTCCCCCACCAGCGGAACATTGCAGTTCATCTTATCAAGTGCAGCACGAATAGCTGGAACAGCAGCGGCTGATTCCTCGCGGTCAACAGTGATGCGCACCAGTTCTGATCCTGCTTTTGCAAGCTCAAAACACTGCCGCGCAGTTCCTTTGGCATCTGCCGTATCCGTGTTGGTCATGGACTGGACAACGATAGGTGCGCCGCCACCCACTTTGATATGGCCGACATTTACACCAACAGTTTTCCGTCTGGTTTCTATCGCTGAGTAAGTCATAGCGTGCCTAATTGCGCCGTGATTTTAACATGGTCAAGACAAAGAGAAAACGGCATCTTAGCCGCTCGCAGCGCATTGATTGCACATGCCTGATAACTCAATAACGATCTTGTTGACCGAGAATTCTTTTAGGGCTGCCGTGTTTTGCAAACTGGCATTTACAGAGGTTTCCATGACTTCATCAACATTCCCACATTTGTCGCAAATGAGAAGCGCTGGCTGATCGTTTGCGTGCGCGCCGGAGCAAGCCACATAGGCATTGCGGCTTTCAATCTTGTGCACCAAATCATGCTCAAGCAAAAAATCTAGCGCGCGGTAAATTGTTATGGGCGCCGGCCTTGATCCGCCTGTGGCCATGCGCTCAATGATTTCATAGGCCCCAACAGCGCTATGACTTTCGGCCACGCTGGACAAAACTTCTTTGCGTTGTTCCGTCAGCCTTGTACCGCGCTTGGCGCAAATTTGCTCGGCGCGGGAGATAAGCTCGGAAGTACAATGGGCGTGATTGTGGTTCGCTTGAGACATCGTCGTTTAATATAACATAATGCAATGTTTGCAACTGGTACTGTTCAATTGAGAATTTGCACTTCAAACTAAGTCAAAGGAGAATTACATGATCGGAACCGCAAAAACCACCGTTTTCGTCGATAATGAAAGAGTCATCGTCACCGAGTATCGGTTTCAGCCCGGCCAGAACACAGGCTGGCACAGACATTGCCATGACTATGTTGTGGTGCCGTTAATCGACGGCAAGGTTAAATTGGAGACTAGTGAGGGAAGCAGTTTCGCTGAAATGAAAAAAGGCGTTCCCTATTTTCGCAAAGAAGGTGTTGAGCATGATGTCATCAACGCCAACGAAGGCGAATATGCGTTTATCGAGATCGAACTGAAATAGTTAAGCCATTGAAAGCAATAGTGCCGCCGTATTAACAATATCTTCGACACTGGCTCCGCGCGATAAATCTGAAACAGGTTTAGCGAAGCCTTGGAGAATTGGGCCTATGGCTTGAGCTCTGCTCAAATATTGTGTCAATTTATAAGCGATGTTGCCAGCATCGAGATCAGGAAACACCAGAACATTGGCACGGCCTGCCACTTCACTAAGCATCATCACTTTGCGCGCCGCAACAGCTTGAGAAAGTGCTGCATCGCCTTGCAATTCTCCGTCGATTTTAAAATGCGGGGCCAAGCGCCTTGCGATTTCCAAAGCTTCCACCACTTTATCTGCATCGGGATGGCTGCCACTGCCTTTGGTCGAGAAAGACAGCAAAGCGACGCGCGGTTCCTCTTTTAATATTTTTGCCGCACTTGCTGCCGAAGCCAATGCGATGTCGGCCAACTCTGCTGCGGAAGGTTGTATGTTCACGGCGCAATCGGCAAACAACAAGCGCCTATCTGGCCATTGCATTAAAAAGAAGCTGGAAGCCGTGTTGATGCCGGGAGCGAGACCAATGGTGATCATGGCCGCTTCAATAACGCGAGCCGTGGGATTGGCCACACCAGCAAGCATGGCATGGGCCTCACCTGTCGCCACCATTGCGCCTGCTGCATAGAGCGGTTTTTTCAACAGGCGTTCCGCCATCGCGTCATTCATTTTATCACGCCGCGCCAACACCAATGCAATAGCCTGTGGTGAAGCCGCTGGCATAATCAAAATGGGTTGGGCCAGCCCCTGCTCTTCCAGAATTTTAGCGGCACATTGGATGCGCGGGTCGTCTGCCTCCGGCATCACAAGCTTAAGGCCCTTACCTTTGATTTTTTCCTTTGCTTCTACAATCACGGGGTTCATCAAAATACTAATACAATTAAAACAGCCAAAGGAAAAGTGGATTGCCCAGAGATAACCTTTTTAACGCCCGCTGATCGCCACAATCGAAGCTGAGAAAGCTTGCGTGTTGCAAAACAGTCTCAACTTTTTGCAAGGCGGGATGGCGCAATAAATATGTTTTTTGGAGTAAGGCATGAGAGCACTCTTGCCGTCAGTTGGATTGTGCGCTGTTCTAGTGTTCAGCACATGTGTTGGAGCCGCAACAAAACCTCAAGATAGCGTTATCGGCTTGCTCGCCGCTGAAGCCCAGTGGCTTCCTGCTGCAAATAAAATTGCAGCTAAGCTTGATCATGAGAACGGATTGCGAATTGTGCCCATCCTCGGTGTCGGGGGTGTTCAGGCTTTTCAAGATTTAGCTAATTTACCAATGGTTGATGTGGCAGTCGTGTCGTCAGATTCTTTGATCTACGCGGAACAACAGGATTTGTTGCAGGGGCAAAAAGATAAATTTAATTACGTAGCGCGACTGGCCGCCCTTGATGTCGTGTTGGTTGCCAGGCGAAACATCAACAATGTTTCAGGTTTAGCTGGAAAACACATCGCAACAGGGCCAGCGCAAAGTGCCGCATTTGCCACTGGTGAACTTTTGTTCAATGCGATGAATATTTCATTTTTACGCATAGCCAAGCAAGGTGAAGACGCGATCGATGCTTTGAACAGTGGACAGGCCGACGCCGCGTTGTTTTTGGGTACGGAACTTTCAACAGCGGCTTTGAGCGATGGACGGTTTCATGTTTTACGTTTGCAAATACCTGCCAGCCTTTCGGATGTCTATCAGCCTGCAATTTTAACGTCACACGACTTGCCGGGTCTTATTGCGGGCAACCAAAATATTGAGACATTCGCAACTTCCCTGACACTAGCGGTCTATGATCATCCGCGTGATGCGGCCCATGTAAGAGCACTTAAGAATTTTCAGACTATGATCTTCGAACTTTCAGCCAGCGATGGCAGCGGCAACTTGGCGGCGGTTGTGCCCGGCTGGAAACGCCATGCAGATGCACAAAGAATTCTCGATCAAACTCAAGCAAAGAATTTAGAGAACGCGACAATTACACCAACAGGAGGCAAACCATGAGCCACAAATGCAAGAAGGCAACTGATCAACATGTTAATGATGACGCAGATCCGGTTAACCAAACAGAAGATGCTTTGAGAACTCCAAGCTGGTTTACGCAAGAAACGATGGAACAGGCCGAAGATTTTGAACAAGAGAATTTACAAGTTGAGAGGCCAATATCACAACCCTATTTTGAAACACCAAAGTCAGACGCTTATGAAGCTTATCGGCGGCGCATTGAACAAAAATTCAAAGAAGGTCAGGCGATCTATGACCGACCCAATGATAATTTGGCCCCTCCAGATTTGAAAGGCCCGCAACAACGCAGGCCCACACTGCCCCTGCACGAGATTCAAGGTCAAAGACGACTTTATGAACTTGAACAAGAAGGCTATTTGAGTCAGCAGAACTCGCGTCATTCCAATTCTCTACCTTTGGGGCGTATGTTCCTCATGGGCACAGTCGCAGTTTTCGTCGGCACAATGGCCGGTTTAGGCTTTTCGAATGTTGATTTGATCAAACAAAAATATCAAGTCGGACTTAGCATGTTGCAACAGAACTTCACATCATTCACAAACCCTGCACCTGTTGCTGCACGAGCTACGCTTGCCAATGCCGCGCCGCGTGAAACTGTTATCATGAAGAAAAGTGTGGCCACAGCGACTCTCGACGTTGCCGATGTAAAGGGCAGTTTGGGTAGCATGATCCCGCTCATGCTCTCAGCGCAGAATGCAGATTCGAACGAACCGTTTTCTCTCAAAATATCAGGTTTGCCAGAGCAGGCTTATTTGACAGCGGGTGTTAAATCAGCGCAAGGAAACTGGACGCTTAAGCAATCAGAACTTAGCGATGTAAATCTTGTCGTACCACAGTCAGATTTGAAACAGTTTGATATGGAGGTTGCGGCAGTTGAAGACCGCACCGGAGAGTTGGCGGCACCAATTAAAGCCATGAATGTGCAACTTGATGGATTGCCACTGGTTGCTGATATTCCAGCAACACAGGTGGGGGACGGCAAAGGGAGTGTCGATACAACCCAGCCTGTGGCGATTGCTCCGCCAGCGATCATCTATCCCGTTAATGCTGCCCCGGAAACAGCTACTATCAAACTAAACGAGCCTTCGGACATACCGGCCGCTTCCACAGAGGCGGCAGATTTTGTGACAAAGGGCAACGCACTTTTGGCAAGTGGTGATATTGTTTCAGCGCGGCAGTTCTTTTTGCGCGCTTCTGAACTGGGGAATGCACAAGGCAGTTTCGGCGTGGCACAAAGTTATGACCCAAAAGTATTTGCGCAATTGAATGTGGTTGGCTTACAGCCGGATCCAGCGCAAGCCGCAGACTGGTATCAGAAAGCAGCGCAAGCTGGCGTGGTGGCGGCCACGCAATAAGGCTGCACCCAAGTCTCGACAAGATTTGTATTAGCGGGCATGAAAGACTTCTCAATTTGATTTGAAGGTTTTTCATGCGCGCTGCTGATTTTATTGTTGCCAGTCTTAAAGCTCACGACGTGAAGCGGGTTTATCTTGTGCCCGGTGAAAGCTATCTCGCTTTGCTTGATGCGCTTTATCACAGCGGCATTGAAACCATCGTTTGTAGGCATGAAGGTGGCGCTGGCTTTATGGCCATGACGGAAGCAAAGCTTACGGGCAAACCCGCTGTGCTTCTGGTCAGCCGTGGGCCGGGGGCGACCAATGCCTCTATCGCTGTGCATTCAGCCGAGCAAGATGGCGTTCCGTTGATTGTGATGATCGGCCAAGTTTCGCGCGAAGAGCGAACGCGAGATGTTTTTCAAGAAGTGGATTACACCCAGTTTTTTGGCGGCATGGCCAAGGCTGTTTATGAAGTGAATGAAGCTGCAAAGTTGGTTGAACTATTGCCGCGTTCGTTCCGTTTGGCAAGTGAAGGTGTGGCTGGGCCTGTGGTGTTTTCATTGCCAGAAGATATGCTGCGTGACGAAGTGGGTAAGCCTGATGCAGTGACTTATCCTCTGCCTGTTCTTGGTGGCGCTGAACATGAACTGGCCAGTATTCAAGAAATGATCGCGCATTCCGAACGGCCACTGATTATGGCGGGAGCAAAATTGCGAGGCACGGCTGGTGCAGAAGCGTTAGCGAAGTTTGCAGCTTCGCAGCGCATCCCAGTGGCTGTGACGTGGAAAAATCAGGATGTGTTTAATAATAGTTCTGATTTGTTTGCGGGTCATTTAACCCCTTCGACGACGACTGGGCAGCGGATAATATTGGCCGAGGCGGACTTGATTATTGCGGTGGGAACAAGGCTCGGAGATTTTGCAACACTGGGATACACATTGCCGGAAGCGCCCGTGCCCAAGCAAACGCTGATCCACATTTATCCTGATAGCGCACCCATTAGCAAAGTCATCCGCGCCGATTTAGGGATCGTGGCCGATCCAGTTGCGGTGCTGAACGGGCTCTCGCAATCCGTGCGCGTGGGTTCGGCTCTGCGTGAGCGTTGGGTGAGCGAAGTGAATGGGGCTGCAAAGGGAGCGCAGAAATTTATCTCGCCGATGCCAGATGACGGCGTTGATTTTGGTGTCGTCACGATGGCGCTGGCCAAGTTTGCGCCTGCCGATGCAATCATCACCACGGATGCTGGCAATATGAGCACATGGCACCACCGCCATTGGCCCATGAAGCCTTCGCAAATTTTGCTGGGCTGCATTGCAGGCGCCATGGGTTACGGTGTGCCCGCTGCTGTGGCCGCGCAATTGGTTTATCCGCACCGGACGGCGATTTGTTTTGTGGGTGATGGT
>JAYVPZ010000041.1:0-2876 GCA_043757105.1 Aestuariivirga sp.
TTTGGGCGTTTTATTTCTCATTTCTTATCCATGGGAGTCTTTCGCTGCTATCTCAGCACTTTATTTGGCGCTCGTGCCAGTTAGCTTTTTATCTTACCGAAAACGCAAAAGAGGGCAGGCGGCAGATTAATGTTGCGCACCCCACGGCATACGCTTTTTGATTATTCTGCGGTTGAAGAAAAACCGCAAAAACTTCAACCCAACGGTTTTGCAAAACTAGCGCGCTTTGCGTTTCGAAATGCCACTTTTGTTATTATGTTTTGGCTGACCATTATCGGCATAGCGGTTTTTTTTGCAGGGCAAAAAATAACGATTATTGAACAGCAATCTTTTGAATTTTATGCTGTCTCAAAGCCAGCTGAAAATCTTCAACTATTGAATAAAAATTTTCCGCATTTGGAATCGCTCGTGACCATTACACTCAGTAATCCAAATTCTGATCTCTTAAAACAATCTCGCGATATTCTCGTAAGCGCAATTGAAAATAAAAAAGCCTATTTTGAATTGGCCTTCGCACCCGGAACGGGCGAGTTCTATGATAAACATGCGATGCTTTATCATCCTAAAGCGGAAATCGAAGCGCGTGTTGCCTATGCGCTTTCGTTGCGACCGCTGTTCTCAGCTATTGCCCAAGCCCCCAGCGCCGAAAGCCTGTCGACCTTAGTGGGTGAAGTTTCTACCGCCATAAAGCAAGGCAAAGACCCGCAAGGGCTTGATGATCTGTTCAGGCAATCGGCAAGTTCTTTACAAGCCTTGATGCAAGGCGCCAAACAGCCCGTGGATTGGACTGCGATTGCTGGACTTAATGTTGATCCATCGCCAACATCCGCACTCATTCTAGTTTTACCAAAGCTCGGCCAAGAAAAAAATGCCGCAGATTTTTTGATGCAAAGTCTGAGCGCCCTCGGCAAGCAAACTGCAACGCAAGCCAGTCTAACAGTAACTTCAGCAGAGAGATTAGATAAGCCAGCAACCTCAATTGGGCGTGCGCGCATTATTCAAGCTGTTTCGATGGCGGCGCTTTTATCTCTTATCGGTCTTGCTTCTGTTTTGGGTCGGGCAAATCTGGTTGCGATGTTAGTTGTGCCAGTGGCAGCGGGACTCAGCAGTTCAATCTTGGTTGCGGCTTTTACACTGCCACCTTACATCTTGGCGCTTTGGCCAATTTATGCAGGGGTTGGGTTCGCTTCATTTATCATGTCTGGACGATTTTCATTTGCCGCTTTGGAAGCAATGTCCGAAAGTCGAACGGGTGAAACAGCAATTATGTTGGCAGCTCAAAAACAGGGATCAGGCCTGATCTGGCAAGCCGCCATTAACATTGGGGTCTGGGCCGGATTTTTGGCGCTCTGGGGGCAGGGCACGGTTTTGATTTCGGCTATTGCCGCGATTGGGATTTTTGCTGCGCTGATTGCGAGTTTAACGCTCATCCCCGCATTGGCAAAGATTTTCGGGACAGACTTGAACTGGCAGGCGCAAGCTTGGATCGGCCCAGCTTATTATGCTTTGTTTGGAAACCGTATATGGCGGGCGGCAAGAACCTTACTTACTTTAATGGTCTTATCAGCAGCAGGAGCCGGATTATTTTTTGTGCCTCAAGTTTTAAAAAACACGCGTGCTGAAGTTGATTCCGGTCAAGCTGTCAACGTTTTGGTATCGAGCATAGATGAAGCCACCAGCGCATTGCGGAAACTGAAATCAATTCCTGAAGCCAGTGCCGTGCGTTGGCTTGGTGCATTTTTGCCGCAAGACGTCGTGGCTAAACAGACAGCGTTAGCGCCGCTGAAAGAGCAATTCCCGCGTATCGGCTCGCTCAACGCACAAACACCAGATGATTTGCGCGATCAAATTGGATTACTTCAAGACAGCCTTTCGGAAATAGCAAGCCAGCCCAACACAAGGCCAGAACTGCGCGATGCGGCAGATGGGTTTCGTCGCAGTCTAGCACTTCTTTCGGGCACCAGCAGCAATGCAGAAATTGTAGAAATTGAAAATCGCTTATTCGGTCGGTTTAATACTCTTGCAGATCGTTCTGATTTTCTGGCGAGCCTTGAAAATCCAAATCTTCAGTCGCTCGATCCTAGATTGAAATTGCTTTTCTTGTCGCAAGATAACATCTACCGACTCGAAGTATTACCTGTGCCGGGCGTATCGAATGCACAGCTTGCGGAAATACTTTTCAAGAATAACTTGCCCGTTGCTCATTCTCATCTCGTTGCCGATTTGAAAGATCAGGACACCTTAAAGACGATTATTGTTGTCGGAACCTCAGCTTTTGTATTGGGGCTCGTTCTTTTGTGTTTGAGCATTGCGGAAGGTGCAGGAATCGTTAGCGCCAGCCTGACAGTTTTTTTCGTCCTGTCACTTTTCGGAGGTGTATTTGGTTTCTTGCAGCTTAAAATTTCGCCAGAACTGTTCCTCATTGCATTAACGTTGCTGGCACTTTTGTACAGCATCATCGCGACCACATTTCTCAAAGCCGAGATTTCAGAACGGGGTGCGCCCGCCGCACTTCATGCCGTGGAAGCTTGGTTGCCTGCGATCATGACAATAACCTGCTCTATTCCAGTTTTCCTCTTTGGGATTGAAACTGCCAAGTTCGCTGGCGCATACTTCATTGTTGGAAGTATATTGATCACATTAGTGATTGGCTTCGTGTTGCGGCCAATGACCATGTTTTTTCGAAGATGATATAGGATAAACCGGCGGTGGTGGGTCAGTTTGAATGTCATATTAGGGCGCGAAGAGGGCACCCGCTGATTAATTTGGCAATGTCTGACCTTGGCTTGACATCCGCTGTTATGACTTTTGGGACACCTCCAAATGGCTTATGTGTCATGGATGAGTATTTTAAAATCTGAGGGCGTGACGCCCAC
>JAYVPZ010000042.1:0-2863 GCA_043757105.1 Aestuariivirga sp.
GGCGCTCTTCGGCCGCCAAATGGTAAACGCGGCGGTGACTGTCGTTCTGTACCGCCACTTGCCGGCGCACAAATTCTTTGACCTCGTCCATATCTTTCAACTTATGCGCAATGTGGCGTTGGTATCGCGCTTGCGTCATAAAACATGCCAAATCTGTGCTGTCTAACGTTTCAATTTCACGCAGAATTAGGTTTGGCGATTCGACGGAAGGTATTGTGGAGAGAGTCTTCATAAAACCAATGTAGCGAGTTTGGCGCATAAGTAAAATGCCAAGCTGGTGACAAAGTTAAGAAATTTGACGGCTATGCGTAGAGCTGTGACGGTAATGTCATTGCGGCCTGATTTTGTATGGTTTAATCTGAATTTAATCAGAGGATCGGAGTTCATCATGGATACAAAAGTTGATAAGAGTGTTGGCAAATGCCCCGTCATTCACACAGCCGTTGGCGTTCGGTCGAACCGTGATTGGTGGCCCGAACAACTACACCTCAAAATTCTTAATCAAAATTCCAACCTTTCCAATCCAATGGGTGAGTCTTTTAACTATGCAAAAGAATTCAAAACACTTGATTTGAAGGCATTAAAAAAAGACATCGGTAAAGTCATGAAAACATCGCAGGATTGGTGGCCGGCAGATTTTGGACATTACGGCCCCTTTTTCATTCGCTTGGCGTGGCACAGCGCTGGCACTTATCGCACTGGCGATGGCCGTGGTGGAGCTGGTTCAGGCACGCAACGTTTCGCGCCCCTAAACAGTTGGCCTGACAATGGTAATCTTGATAAAGCACGCCGCCTGCTTTGGCCGCTGAAGCAAAAATATGGCAAAAAGATTTCATGGGCTGATCTCATGATCCTCGCAGGCAACTGCGCTCTTGAGTCGATGGGATTCAAGACATTTGGTTTTGGTGGCGGGCGTGTTGATGTCTGGGAAGCTCCAGAAGATATTTACTGGGGTGCCGAAGGGCAGTGGCTTGAAGACAAGCGCTATTCAGGTGACCGGGTTCTCGAAAATACGCTTGCAGCAGTTCAAATGGGTTTGATTTATGTCAACCCAGAAGGCCCCAATGGTAAGCCAGATCCGGTTGCCTCAGCCCGTGATATCCGAGAAACATTTGCGCGCATGGCGATGAATGATGAGGAAACTGTTGCACTCATCGCTGGTGGCCACACGTTCGGCAAAACCCATGGTGCAGGCCCTGCTTCTCATGTTGGTGTTGAGCCAGAAGGTGCAACCATGGAAGCACAGGGCCTCGGCTGGCTCAGCTCTTATGAAAGTGGCAAGGGCGGTCATGCCATTACCAGCGGTCTTGAAGTAACATGGACAACCAAGCCAACAAAATGGAGCAATGATTATTTCGATCATTTGTTCGGTTATGATTGGGAGCTGACCAAGAGCCCAGCTGGTGCTCATCAGTGGACTCCAAAAAATGGAGCGGGTGCCGACACAGTGCCTGATGCGCATGATGCTTCAAAGCGCATCTCTCCATCAATGCTGACATCTGATCTCGCTTTGCGTATGGATCCTGCATACGAGAAGGTCTCGAGACACTTCCACCAAAACCCAAAGGCATTTGCCGATGCATTTGCGCGGGCTTGGTTCAAATTAACCCACCGCGATATGGGGCCACGGGCGCGGTATCTCGGTTCAGAAGTTCCCGCTGAAATTTTGATCTGGCAAGACCCCGTCCCAGTTGCCAAAGGCAAGCCGATTGGGCCAAAGGATGTTGCCGCACTGAAAGCAAAAATCTTGGCTTCGGGGCTTTCGATATCTGAACTGATTTCAACGGCATGGGCCTCGGCATCGACCTATCGCGGTTCGGATAAGCGGGGCGGTGCCAATGGTGCGCGGATAACGTTGGCTCCTCAGAAAGATTGGGAAGTGAACCAGCCAACACAACTTGCTAAAGTTTTGACAAAACTGGCAAAAATTAAAATGACATCGAGCAAAAAAATATCACTTGCCGATTTGATTGTACTTGGTGGTGTTGCGGCTGTTGAAAGAGCAGCAAAGAAAGCTGGCCATAATGTAAAGGTTCCGTTCACGCCGGGCCGCACTGATGCAACCCAAGATCAGACCGATGTAGAATCATTTTCTGTGCTTGAACCAATGGCTGATGGTTTCCGCAATTATCAGAAAAAGAAGCTCTCAATTTCAACAGAAGAGATGCTGATTGACCGTGCTCAATTGCTGACTTTAACAGCTCCTGAAATGACGGTGTTATTAGGTGGTCTTCGTGTGCTCGGAGCCAATTTTGGCGACAGCAAGCATGGAGTATACACGAACAAAACAGGCGTTTTGACGACTGACTTCTTTACCAACCTGCTGGACATGAGCACGGAATGGAAAGCAGTTTCAAACGAAGATCAAGCCTTTGAGGGGCGGGATCGTAAGTCCGGCAAGGTGAAATGGACTGCCACGCGCGCTGATTTGGTGTTTGGTTCAAACTCTCAGCTGCGGGCTATTTCGGAAGTTTATGCGCAAGACGATTCACAGAAGAAGTTCGTGAAAGATTTCGTTGCGGCTTGGACAAAAGTGATGAACGCTGATCGTTTCGATTTGCATTAACATCGAAGCATAAAATTGGGCGGCTCCTTTCGGGACCGCCCTTTTTATTTCTAAAAATTAAGCGTCTTTATCGAGTAGTGATTTGTGGATCAGAGCACCCACGATACCACCGACAATTGGTTCAACCCAGAATAGCCAAAGCTGCTGAATGGCCCAGCCACCTACAAAGATCGCCACAGCTGTTGAACGCGCTGGGTTCACTGACGTATTAATCACTGGTATCGAGATTAAGTGGATCAGCGTTAAAGCCAAACCAATTGCAATCGGTGCAAAGCCAGCAGGAACACCCTTGCCCGT
>JAYVPZ010000043.1:0-11182 GCA_043757105.1 Aestuariivirga sp.
GAGTGGATCGAATCTGAAATATTCGAAAAGGAAGACCCAGCCCCATACTTAGAAGGTGTCCACGGCATTCTCGTTCCAGGCGGTTTCGGTGAACGCGGCGCTGAAGGAAAAATCAAAGCTGCAACCTTCGCCCGCACAAAAGAAGTACCCTATTTCGGAATTTGTTTCGGCATGCAAATGGCCTGCATCGAAGCCGCGCGAAATTTGTGTCACATCCAAAATGCGTCCTCCACCGAGTTTGGCGAAACAAAAGAACCTGTTGTCGGTACAATGACAGAGTGGATGAAAGGCAATGAGCTTGAACTCCGCAAAAAAGGCGGCGACTTGGGTGGAACCATGCGTCTAGGCGCATTTGATTCTACACTCCAAAAGGGGAGTCGCATCGCTGAAATTTACGGCGACACCCATATCTCTGAACGCCACCGCCACCGCTATGAAGTGAACACCGCCTACCGCGCAAGACTAGAACAAGCAGGCCTCAAATTCGCAGGCATGTCACCTGATGGATTGTTACCTGAAACTGTGGAATACCCCGACCATCCATGGTTCATTGGTGTGCAATATCACCCTGAACTCAAATCGAAACCGATGGAACCGCACCCATTATTCTCGTCATTCATCAAAGCCGCAATCGTGCAAAGTCGTTTGGTGTAAACATGAAATTGGGCCCCATCATTAGGGCCTTCGGCGTCGTTATTGCGATGCTGTTCCTATCAACGACCTCTCAAGCCTTCGATGATGCACCTCTAAGCAATGCCGAAACTGCTGCGCGATCTACACGCTCAGATCTTGAACGCGTTCAAAATGCAATCGCTCAAACCGATGTCGCCGATGATCAGTTGGTAACTCAACGCAACATCATAGAAAAAATCCGCTTAGATTCTCTGGCACAGGCGGGTGCATTAAATGCACCGCTCAAAGACTTCACCCAACAACTCAACCAACTCGGGCCCATACCGACCAAAGATCACGGCGAAACCACTGCGATCGCAGCCCAGCGTCAGACGCTAAACAATGCGGTTGCAAGACTTTCAGCAGCCCAGAAACAATTTGAACTTCTCGGTATAGAAGCCGAGCAAACCACTGGCAAAATATCAGCTCTTCAAAGAACGCAATTTTTACAACGTGTTTTTAAGCCCGATAAATCAATCTTCAATCCGCAATTATGGATTGATACGGCAACTGGTGTTGCCATACTTGCGGCACGGCTTTCAAGCTTGGTTTCCGTATGGTGGGAAAGTCAAAGTCCTGTTGTGCAGTGGTCAGGTCTGGCTTTACTGCCAGCATTTTTTCTGAATCTTGCAATATTCTACAGATTTTTCAGACGGATGATGAATGGTTGGCTCGATATTGCCGCTTCATCTGGCACTGCATATTCACCCTTGCGACGCCTTGGGCGTGTCATCGGCAGTCTAATTATTATCGCAATAATTCTCATCATTACTAATTTTATTCTCGCAACATCAGTAAGCTTGGCAGGGCTCTCGACTCCGCGTTTTGATCTGCTTGTCGCCGCATTTGCGGGCGCTGTTTTGCCCGTCATTTTTCAAACATCAGTGGCCTATTTGATTTGCGCTCCGGGTAATCCAGAGCGAAGGCTGGTTGCAATCGACGAAGCAGCCGCGCGCATCGTGCCAATTTTTGTCGCCCTGTGTTCAATTGTTCAAAACGTTAGCAGTCAAATTTCGTTTTTGAGCGATCAGTTGCTATTGCCGCTGAGCTTGGTCGCTGGACAATCGGCACTTGCCTCGACAGCTCTCATCATTTTGGTTGGCCTGTTATTGCTCATACTCAAACAGCAGTCGCATTCAGTCCCCAACAATGTTCCAGAACCACATTATTTGACGTGGTTTGTGCAAGTCAGATTCCTGCAATGGTTACTATTGATTGTCGCCGTATTCGGATTAGTTTTTGGATATTTGGCGCTCGCTTATTTCATCGCCAGTAAAATTCTCGACACATTTCTGGTTATCATATTGATGGTGCTTGTTTATCATCTTGTTGATGCTTTTGTTGAAGCACTCCAAGACAAAGATGAACCCATTGGAAAGCGGATAAGAGCGTTCAGCGGTTACTCCGAAGGTGGCATTGGAAGGCTCGCTCTGGCACTGCGTACATTGTCAGACGTGCTTGTTGTGATCCTTGGCATACCTTGGCTGTTCGCAATCTGGACACTGACATGGATCAGCTTCAAATCGCTCATCAGCAGCGCAGTTGTTGGTATTCGTTTTGGTAATTTTTATATCTCGCCAATAAATATTATCGGCCTCATCGGGCTTTTCGTGGTTGGGGTCCTAGTCACAAAGTTCATAACCAGTTGGTTAGACCGCCGTGTCCTCACGCAAACCAAATTGAACAAAGGCGTCCAAAATTCCGTCAAAACCGGGGCCAACTATTTTGGTTATATTTTAGCCGCCGCATTAGCTTTGAGTGCGGGTGGATTTGATTTTTCAAGCTTTACAATTATTGCAGGCGCATTGGGCGTTGGTATCGGTTTTGGTTTGCAATCCATCGTCAATAACTTCGTTTCAGGTTTGATCTTGCTGGCTGAAAGGCCCGTGCGCGTGGGAGACTGGGTCGTTGTGGCCGCGGGCGAAGGCATTGTCAAAAAAATCAATGTTAGATCAACCGAAATCGAAACTTTCGACAATTGCACCATCATCGTGCCGAACTCACTGTTGATCACAGAAGCCGTTCGCAATTGGACACACCGCGATACACTTGGAAGATTTCTTATCACTGTCGGCGTAAAACACGGCACTGATGCAGAACGCGTCACGCAAGTGTTGAAAGAAGTGGCTTCGACAAACTCCAAAGTACTGCGCTACCCACCTCTGCAGGTGCAGCTTGCGCGTTTTTCACCGACAACCATGGATTTTGAAATCAGAGGTCATGTCGCCGATGTGTTTGAAGCACCTCAAGTTGCCAGCGATATTCGTTTGGCGATTACCAAAAAATTTGCTGAGCTTAAAATTGTAATCCCCACATATTTGGATTTACCAGTGCGCAAATGAAGATTTCAGATTTGGAAAAAGCCAAAATTGCATTTGCTAATTTCAATGAACTCTCAGGTCTTGAGTTGATGTATAAGCTGATGCGCGAGGGTGACCAATCACCGATGGCCCAAACTATGGGATTTAAAACAATTTTTGTTGCTGATGGTGAAGTAAAAGTTTCTGTTATGCCAATGCCAAAATTCTATAATCCCATGATGCGTATCCATGGTGGGTTCACAGCAACGCTGATTGATAATTGCATGGGTTCAGCAGTGCTCACCAAGCTTCCAGCCGCCTCAGGGGTTGGCACGGTCGTTCTCAACGTGAATTATATTCGTAAGATCGATATTGAAACAGGTGAACTGATCGCCACAGGCACAGTGCTCCACGCCGGGCGAACCATGTTAACGGCTGAAGCCAAAGTGAGAGACCAAGCAGGCAAACTTTACGCTCATGGCACGGGCACGTTTCTAGTTTATCCGAAAGAAACTTAAGCTATGTTTCAACCGCTGCTGCTGTCGCTGCCAATGCCAAATGCCTCTCCCGCAGGAATATATAAAGCCCTGACCCAATAATCATTGCAGCACCCAGCAGCGTTGTCCAAATCGGCACATCGCCCCAGATGATAAATCCAAACAATGTAGCCCAAACCAGCGAGCTATAAGAAAACGGTGCCACCACCGAAGCGGGGGCAGCTTGAAATGCTTTGATCAAACACAAATGCCCGACACAGCCAACAATGCCGCTCGACAAAAGTAATATCCATCCAAACACGTTTGGCATCGACCAATGAAACGGCAAAAGAAGCGAAGTTGCTAATGCTCCCGCAGCACCTGTGAACAACAACGATGTCAAAGGGTCTTCATGGCGTAATCCGCGTGTGGTGATCTGATAGCTCGCATTGGCCATCGCCGCACCTAACATAAATAGCGCACCAACGTTGAGTCCCGTAATCCCAACTTCCCAAATGCGGATCACAACCAGTGCGCCAAGAAAACCAATTACAATGCCTGCCCATCGCCGAAGCCCCACTTGTTCTCCCAAAACAACATTCGAAAGCATCGTCACTAAGATCGGACTCAAAAACATGATGGTGGTGCAGGTGGCCAAGGGCAGTTGGGTGAGGCCTGCATTAAACAATCCAGTTGTTGTCATCAAAAACGCTGACCTCAGCAATTGCCGCTTCGGCGCTTTACTGATGATCAATTCGGGCAAGCGTTTGCCACACACCAAAGCCGCCACAACTGTAGCAAAGAAGAACCGCGCCCATGTTACTTCGACCAATGAATAACTCTGCAACGCAAATTTCATCATCGCGTCTAGCGTGATAAAACAAAACATCGTCGCCAGCATCCACAAAATACCGACAGAACGATTTTCAGGAATGAGCGCGCTCTTAGCCAATCAGAGGAAACTCGGGCGCATCCATCATAGCGCCATGCTTTAACGTCACACCGCGAAACGGTGGCGAAGTCACCACTCCCTCGCGCCTTGCAAATCGAACATCATCACCCAGCAGCCGCAGCGAAAACGCACGCCGACCTGTCAAAGCACTGTTATTTGCCGGAGCGCCGTGCAGTGTTTTATAGTTGAACGCCACAGCATCACCTGGCTTCAAATCCCAACCCAAAACATCATAGGCAGAACGGTTGCCATTAATATCGGGCACTGGCTCCAACCCGTCATTTTCATTCAGCGGCGTTTTATTAAACCGCTCTGGCCTGAAATATTTACCCCATTTGTGAGACCCGCCAACAAACTCCAAAGTGCGTTCGCGCGGCACATCATCAAGCGGAATCCAAAGGCTCACCGTTTGATCACCGTCCACACAATAATAGGGTTGGTCTTGGTGCCAAGGTGTTGCCACATCCGAGCTTGCCTCTTTCACCAAGACATGTTCATGAAACAGCCGCACATGCTGGCTGCCCATCAGTTGCCAACCGATCAAAGCTGCCGAAGAGTTAAAAATGAAATCGCGGTATTCTGATATGCGCGCCCAATTACAATAATCGCCAAAAAACCGGCCAGCACCACCAGCACCCGTATAGATTTTCACATCAGCACTGGGCTCGGCCATATTGAGCGCAATACCCTTAGCCAAAACATCAACCCAATCCGCAAATGCGCCGCGAATTACGCAAGCCCCATCACGCTTGAAAGCTTCAATCGTGCCTGCATCAACTTTGAAATCGCTCATGACAATTTTCCCTGCAACTCATCGTCAATATGCACCCGAATAATATCTTCAAAGCTCTTATCAGCGACAAATCCCAACGCAGAAGCGCATGTCGCATCAAATTTCTCAGGCCACCCACTCACAATTTTCATGATCGTTTCATTTGGCTCGCGCCGAATAAGCTTCACGCGCTCAGCTCCACCAACTTTGGCCAAAGCCGCGATCTGCTCGGCCACAGTGCAACAAACGCCGGGCATCGAAATCGCCCGCCTTGCGCCCATCTTTTTTAAATCCATTTCAGCGGCATGCATTAACATGCCAACAGCCTTGCGTGGCGAAGCATGCCAATGCCTCACGCTTTCACCCACTGGCAAAACCGCCTCCATTCCAACCAAGGGCTCACGAATAATATTTGAGAAAAATCCCGAAGCTGCCTTGTTTGGTTTTCCAGGACGAACACAAATCGTAGGCATGCGAAGCGAGGCCCCATCAACAATGCCGCGCCGTGAATAATCCGAAATCAACAACTCGCAAATCGCCTTCTGCGTGCCATAACTCGTCAAAGGTGTTGTAAAATATTCATCACTAATCGATTCAGGAAATGGCGCACCAAACACTGCAATCGAAGACGTAAAAATAAACTTTGGGCAATAGCCATTACCAACTGCACGAATTGCCTCTAGCAAATGTCGCGTACCGTCCAGATTAATCTTGTAGCCTTTATCAAAATCAGCTTCCGCTTCACCTGAGACAATCGCTGCAAGATGAAAAATCACATCGGGCTTTCCCGTTATAATTTGCTCTGCTTGGCCAATTTGCGAAATATCGCCGAGCAGGGTTTCAATCGGAAATTCACTCTTTGGCGGTGGCGGGGCCAAAACTGCATCATGACGGATTATTTTCGAAATTGCGGTGCCACCCAGTTGTCCGATTTGCGCAAGATATTGAACCAACTTGCTCCCCAGCATACCGCCAGCGCCAACCACAAGAATTTGCATTTGTGTCACCCATCAAAATCTTAAATTAACGCAAAGCCAATGCATCGTCCAGCTCAAGCCTTGTAAAAAAAGAATCACTTAAACCGATATTAGTTTGGCCTCAGTATATTTATATGGTATTTTATCCATTAAATACAATATATTACAACCGTTAATGATTGTTAACCACATTTTATGCTAATTGAAATTAGATAGGTGGATTGGGGAGATAATCTTGGCGGAACATGTTGATAGGCATCCAGCTGACGAAATAGGCAAGGCACTGTCCCGCGCTGGAGGTATCTTGGCATCGCTTTCGAATTGTTACGAAAAAACTGAATCTGGTTTCCAAACTAGCCTCCCATTTGTTTTTGAAGCCGTGACCGCAGTTGAAAAGTTATTGGCGCGCGCCAACGACGAATTGGCAAATCTTTATCAGCTTTACGACCTCACAAAAATTTCTGATCATAATTCGGCAACATTCGTCGTGCCTGAGCTTGATCCCTGCGAAGAAAATCAACCCGAATTCACCACGGACGAAAACGACGAGCCGTTAAATTTTCCGTTGAATAATTTTCCGTCAAGGGGAAACTTAAATTCACAGGAAGAAGTCGCAAAACCCTATCTCGGTTTTTTTGGACCGTCCGAGCAGGTTTCCCGTTTGGCGTCGCGCCTGGATAACATTCTTGAAACAATGCCAACGCGTTCGCACGTTCAAACGCCAATTGAAATGATTGACAAGCCTGCCGAGACTTATAATCAATTGCTCGAAAAACTTACGGCAATGGCAGACGCTGCCGCTTATCAAGCACACCAATCTCCTGAACAGGATCAAAATTTGCTGCCGGTGCTTGAGAAACTCCGCGCTGATATGTTGCGCATTAGATCGGTAGCTTAAAGTCTGTTCCTAATTTTTATAAGACGGGTCAGTTCCGTCCAACAGTGCTTTTAGTTCTTCAAAATGGGCCGAAAATTGCTCACGGTCACCTTCCCATTCTTGGGCGGTTTTTTCGGCCACGTTAGCATCCATCACATTTAGTTTTTGCCCAGTTTGGTAGGCCAATACTAAGTTCCGGCAGGAGCGTTCTAAATAATAAGTCAAGTCAAACGCTTCCGCCACTGACGCCGCACACACCAGCACTCCGTGATTGCCCATCATCATGATAGACTTATTACCCATCAACTGCGCGATGCGGTCGCCTTCTTCATCCGAATTGGCCATGCCGCCATAACCCATATCAACCGCTACACGATTGAAAAACCGGGCGGTATTCTGGTCAATCGGCTTAATTTCAGGATCTGCCAACGACGCGATGACAGTTGCATAAGTTGGATGTAGATGGATGATACAACGCGCTTGGGGCAGGGCAGCATGAAGCCTTCCATGCAAGCTCCAAGCTGTCAAGTCTGGCGCATTTGGCCGATTCATTGTGTTCTTGTCGTTAGAATCAAGCAATAAAAGTTCAGACGCTTTGATCTTTGAAAAATGTCGCCAGCGCGGATTCATCAAAAATTTCTTGCCATCGCGTGATACCGCAAGGCTAAAATGGTTCGCAACGGCCTCGTGCCAGTCGTTTTTTGCCGCCAGCCTAAATGCTGCCGCAAGATCAACACGCATTTGCCATTCGCTGGCGTCAGAAGTCTTTTGCGATTTGAAGCTGGTTACATTGTTCAACGAAGCATACTCCCTTGGATTTCGGATTATGCTATAGTAAGCGATGATAAGCCACAATCGCTTCTGATAGAATTATTTGGTATGAGGGACGTGATGTTTCGAAAAACAGTTTTGACAATTACTTCAATTTTGGTTGCAGCCCCAATGGCGTTGGCTGATGTGAACCCCGATGGAATTTGGCGTCTCACCAATGGCAGCGTAACAGTTAAGGTTACCCACTGTGGTAAAAATCTGTGTGCAAATATTGTCGCATTGGCCTCGCCGAATTACCCTGATGGCACACCGCTGCTTGATGCGCTCAACCCAAACAAGTCTTTGCGTAACAGGCCGGTTATGGGTCTGCCAGTCATTAGTGGAATGGTGCAATCTGGCCCAAACACCTATAAGGGATACATTTACAACGCTGATGATGGTGGGTCATATCGCGCCACAGCGACCGTAACTGACAAAACAATGAAGCTCAAAGGCTGTTGGATCGTTTTTTGTCGTGATAATGATTTTGTGCGTCTAAAATAACAATCCCAAAGCGGTCATTTTTGAAAAGGGATGGGATGAGTTTTTCAATGCGCCATGGCTTAACTATTGCTGTTTTGCTTTTCAGCAGCGGCTTGGCTTTGGCTGGAGATCCAAGCCTTGATCAACTCCCTTTCATTAAAAAGATGCGCCTCGCAAAGGCTGGTGATGCTGAAGCAAAAATGGCTGTTGCTGAAGCCTTGGAAAATGGCACTGATACACAAGTGAATATTGTGCAGGCTGCAAAATGGTATCGCGATGCCGCCCTGACCGGTAATTATGAAGCGCAATTCCGTTTGGCAAAATTGGTAGATAAAGGTGCGCCTGGCCTCAAAGCCGATAAGCCTACAGCTATAAAACTACTTCAGACGGCCGCCAATCATGGTCATGCGCCTTCAGAAAATCTTCTTGGCCAAATATTGCAAAATGGCGATGGCATTGCAAAAGATGAAAAAGCTGCCGTTGAGCTCTATAAAAAAGCCGCAGAACAAAAATTGCCAATTGCCCAAAATAACCTGGGCGTCATGTTGCTCAAAGGCCTTGGCACTGAACGCAATCTCGATGAAGCCTTCAAATATTTTTCTATGGCTGCGGATGCCAATGATGCTTGGGCCATGAACAATTTGGGCGGTATGTATGAAATGGGTTGGGGAACCAAAAAAGATTTGGACAAGGCCAAATCCTTTTATCAAAAAGCGTCTGATAAAGGCATCTCGATATCGCTCAAGAACCTGCAACGTTTAGAAAATCCGGCAACAACGGCGACAACAACCAAGCCCTAAACTTAACCATTCGCTAACTAAATAATTTGACTCAAATTTTACGCAATGGCTGCAAAAAGAAACTCTGTGATAAGTTTGTCTCATGGAGTTGCCGATGCGTATTTCATTTTCCTCAGTATTGATCGCTGGCTTATGCGCTGTTTTTATCAGCGGTTGCTCCAACCAAAATGGACACTCTTCAAAACATAGCACATGGAAAGGCGCAGGCCTTGATCCATTTGCAGGCACAGGCAGCCCTTATTTCAAAGGTAGGGGTCCCATTCCATTTGGTGGCGGCAAATATCATGTTGGCAGCGCCTATCAAGTTGCGGGCCGCACGTGGACTCCACATGAACAACCGAACTATGATAAAACGGGCGTGGCGTCTTGGTATGGCGAAGCATTTCACAAACGCAAAACGTCTAATGGCGAATGGTTTGATATGAACACATTGACGGCTGCGCACGCAACTTTGCCGTTGCCGAGCTATGCCTTGGTTACCAATCTCGATAATGGCCGCCAGGTAATCGTGCGTATTAATGATCGCGGTCCCTTTGTCGACACACGTATCATTGATTTATCAAAAAAAGCAGCGGATGTGTTGGGGTATCGCAACAAGGGTAAAACTCATGTGCGCGTCAAACTCATAGGCCCAGCTCCGCTCAAAGATTCTGCGCAACATATGGTGGCGATGAACCAAGCCATGAACGATGGTGCATCATTAAGCCAAATCGCATCATTGGCCGATAATCCAAATGCGCGGGCTTCAATTCAAGTTGCCGATGCGGCGCCGCCTCGTAGAAAAATTAGGGTGCAGGCTGCTGTTCAGCAAGCAAGCGTTCCCGCCGATGAGGTCGTTCCAACCAGCGGAGGTTTCATTGTTCGCGTTGCCGTGTTCCATAGTTTAGATAATGCAACAGCAGCCTATGATGCACTTAATTCGCTTGGCCCCACACAAATTGTGAAAGCTGTCGGTGCAAACGGCCCGCTTTACCGCGTACAAATGGGTCCGATCGATAATGAAGCCGACGCTGTAACAGCGCGTGATAACGCAATTGCCAATGGGTTCGAGGATGCGCGCATTGTTGAAACCCAGATTCAACAGGTGGCTTACAAATATTGATCCAACTAAAATTTATCCGGGGAAGTTCTGAATCCCAGCTTCAGTTATATCACCTTGTTTTGTAAAAATAACGCAGCGCTCGCTTTCCATACCTTGCACAAAACAAAACACTGGCACATTCTGTTTGCGCCACTCTTCATATGTGTTTCGGTCAATGTCGGTGTTCGCCGTAAATGGAAATTCTGCTGGTGGATTTTCAGCAGGGCCTTTGTTGCCTTTTTTCCATTCTGGATATTGCGACAGCCGATTCTTTTTGGAAGAAAGTCCCGTTCCAATCCATTCATTCAAAGCCTTGCGCATTTGCGTGTTGTTGGTCACTGGCGCTTCCGCCAAGTTGCCAAAAATCCCAATAAATTCAGCCGCACTTGAAAAGCTATATTTGATGTGGCCTTTACCGTCGCGTACAACCAACAATGCCGCTGCACGCGCGCAGTCCGGCCCAATGGATGATGCATCAATTGTCACGCCCGCACTCTTCCAGGCTTTTGAAACGGTCATATTGCAAGCAGCCGAGGCTAAGCCAGATTGCTGCATTAAAATTCCAAGGGCGATCAGAAACAGGTGTCTTTTGCACATGGTCAAGATTCTAATTTGAAATAGTCGAAAGTACAATATCAAAAGCAATTGGAAATCCAAACCTTCTTCTGTCCGTCATCCCGACTAAAGTCGGGATCCAGACTTTCAACAATCGTAACTGCGGAAAGTCTGGATTCCGGCTTTCGCCGGAATGACAGTTCAAACCTTACATGAAAAATATATTTCTCTATATGTGAATTTATGCTTGACAAAACAATCCTAATGTGGAATATCCGTGACTGTCTTCTCCAGAAGGGGTTAGCGCTCATGACGGTGGCTTTAACGGAGATAGATGTGGCGCTTGCGGGGTTGGGATAACGTATCTCAAACTCTCGAGAGCTGTTGATTGAAAAATTCAGGGCACTACGACCCTGAAAGCCCTAGT
>JAYVPZ010000044.1:0-11180 GCA_043757105.1 Aestuariivirga sp.
TCAAATATGTTGACTTAAATGGCAACAATTCATAGATTGTTAGCAGAAAAACAGCTATTCGATATAACAGTTCCGTTGGGGCGACGGGAGTTCCAAAGCCGTAGGATTTATGCATTGCTGACTTTCGTTGATTGGAAAGACAATGAATTGCCGAGGTTGCAGCCTGGGCGTCTTAGGGCGACCGAGACTCCTGAAGAACAGTTCGATAACATATTGTTCAAGTGGATTTCTGGAAAGGAAATTAGATATGGAACTATGTTCAAGGATTTAAGCCCAATCGGCGATGAAGTCTGGGAATTGAAAACTGTCGACCTGCGGATTTTTGGATGGATGTTTCAAAAAGACACTTTTGTTGCTGTGTTTGGCGATTACGCCGATAACTACAAGCCACCCAATTTAAGGTCTAGTTACAGTGTTGCTATGGCTAAAGTTGTTGGCGCACGAAAAAAATTAGATTTAGACGAACCAAAGTTTATTACGGGAGTTTATGATGACATTGTTAGTACATGACATTGGTGAAAGACCAAGAACTGTTTCTAGGTTTATCTCGCATGTGAGATCGGAACTTCAGGGCGCTTTGATTAAGGAGAAGAAGTCGCGAAGGCTGACGCAACAAGCAATTGCAAAAATGCTTGGTGTGAATCGATCGGTCATTAATAGACTGTTTGTTGGAACTGAAAACTTGACACTCCGAAGTGTAGCTGATTTGGCATGGGCATTAGATTATGATATTGATTTTATGCTCACAAAAAATGTAGCTGAATTTGGTGACAATTTTAGTCCAAACATCGAAAACAGACTGTTGCCGAAACAGCAATCTATGTCGACTGTCCCCAGAATTACCAGACAGTTTAAAGTTGACCAACCAACTCTGTCTACCTCTTTGCATGGTAGCATTTAAGTGACTGAAATTATCGTAGAAGACGTAGTATTTTGTGAAGGCTTTCGCAACGAAGTGGGCGGAAAATACACTTTGTATGGAGTTTCTGCGCCAGAAATAAATCTCCCTCAGATGCCCGCAATTGTAGTTTACGCGCTATGGATTTCCGGGCGACCAACTTCAGCAGGGCCTTTTGAAATTCATTTTCGAGCTAAGAATGTAGATGGACAAGATTTGTTCAAGGGAAAGTTGGGTGGCGAAATAACCAAAATAGGCCTCCAATCTATCCCAATTGGGCCATTCGGACTGCAAGTTGAAAAGGAAGGAGATTATCTATTTGAGTGGAGTTTTGACGACATTACGTGGAAAAAAATTGCGTCACTAAAAATAAATTATCTGCCCATTGAAACTACGAACATGAATAGTGGCAGTCAAATTCTATTGACCTGATACAACATCAATCCAGTCGCCACGCTCACGTTCAAACTCTCCACACCTTCCTTCATCGGAACTTTAACGAGGTTGGTGCAGCAGTTAGTTAGGTCTTGTGTTAGGCCACGAGACTCATTGCCCATCAACAGTAGCGTGGGTGATTTATAGGCGCGGCGGAAATCGTGTTTGGCGGTGGCTGTGGTGCCCACCACTTCACCATCCCATGATTTGGCCAAATCCATCAGGCCATCTTTGTTCATGCGCACGAGGGTGACACCGAAGATTGAGCCGGTTGAAGCGCGCACGGATTCTGGGGAATAGGGGTCGCATGAATCGCCAACCAGAATGATGCCCGAAATATCAACCGCGTCAGCGGTGCGAATGATGGTGCCCAGATTGCCCGGGTCGCGGATTTCTTCGAGCGCCAGCCACACGCCTTCCTTGGTCGGGTGTGGTTGATATTTCTGCTTGAAGACCCCCAACACATCATGTGGATTATTCTGGCCTGATAATTCGATCATCACTTTGTCAGTGACAATGGTGGGCTTCATGTCGTCGAAAATGGCCTGTGGTTTGGTGGCCACCAAATAATCGGGCACCCAACCCAAAGCTTCGGCACGGTCGAGCATGGCTAAGCCTTCAGCCATAAACAGCCCGGCCTCTCGCCGATCCTTCTTATGCTCAAGCGAGCGAATGAGTTTTATAGTGGGGTTTTGGAGTGATGAAATTGGAAGCATGACGCTTCCCTAGCGCCGTTCACGCAACCAAGCAAGGTTTCACCAACTTGGTTTGCAAGCTGTCGGAAGAGCTGCTGTTGGAGTTATAGTTCCCTTTTTCGACCATTGCCCAAAATTCCCGCCCTTCACCTTGTTAAAATCAAAGCGCACCATTTCCCGCTCTTTAAACTTCCAGCCTTTGCAGAAGGTTGGGCGCTGTTGCACCAAGCTCCATTTACCGGACGCGTGAAACTCCTTGGTGCCGGGCCACCCCGTGGCCATGGCCAGCCAGCAATAATTAACCAGTCCCTTGCTCAACAAATGCTGGCATACCGAGCCGCTGCCATAGGCCCCGATTTTATATTTGCCGTCGGCTTTGAGCACTTGGTTCACCAAGCGAAAGTAACGATCAACAAATGGCATCATATCGGCAACGCGAATTTCAAGGGCTGAATGAAGTATCAGCTTTCAACAAGCGCTGCCGCCGCGCCGCTGACATGGTTTGCCCCTTGTTCACACCATACTCAAAAACCGAATCTTTGATGGTTTGATCAACGCCGTCTACAGCAAAATAAATCGCTGATCCCGCAGGCTGACCATTTGCCGCGGCAATCTTCAAAGATTCCGACGCATCTTTGGCCCCACGGCCAGCATCAAAAAAAGTTTCAGGGTCGGAATTTTCATGTTGAAAAATTGTCAAAATATTGAGGCCTGCGCCAATGATGGCATCTGACTCTGCGGGTAACAGCGACTTGCATGTAATATCAGGCGTGGCCCAATCATAATAACGTGCGATGGTTTTAATCCCGATGACTTTAAAAGCTTCGACACCCGATTTTCCATTCGCTGTGGTAATCGTAGTCACAGGTTGCGAAATATCAACTACGGGCATGCCAGCTTGAGAATTACAGGAAGGTTCACCAAATGCTTCACCAATCTGAAAGAGATAGATTAGTAAAACTATCAACTTAATATTGTTCAAAATATCCCCCAGTCAATTCAACACTTTTCTAAAACCAATATTCGTGCCAGCATACGCCAAATTAGTCAAATATGAGGGTGTTATGACAACTGCTTCTGAACGCGCCACGCTTTGGCTGAATGATTTTGACACGGCGCTGAAATCCGGAAATTCTGCCAGCGTCACTTCGCTCTTCGACGATGATTGCTATTGGCGTGATTTGGTTTCATTCACATGGAACATCAAAACCATGGAAGGTAAGGCGCAGATCGCAGAAATGCTAAGCTCCACACTCGCCCACGTAAAACCATCAGATTGGAAATTATCGGAAGAAGCCACGGGCGATGAGGCGATGACCGAAGCGTGGATTACGTTCGAAACATCAGCCTCCCGTGGCAAGGGTCATTTACGCTTAAAAAATGGCAAGTGCTGGACGCTGCTCACCACGATGGTCGAACTCAAGGATCATGAAGAAAAGAAAGGTGCTGACCGTGTCAAAGGTGTTGAACATGGAGCAATGAAGAATCGCGAAAATTGGGCCGAAGCGCGGGAACGCGAGGCCAAAGAACTGGGTTACAAGAAACAGCCTTACTGTCTGATCATCGGCGGAGGGCAGGGTGGAATTGGCCTTGGTGCACGTATGCGCCGTTTGGGTGTTCCAACGATTATTATTGAAAAGAACAAAAAGGCTGGAGATTCATGGCGCAAGCGTTACAAATCCCTCTGCTTGCATGATCCAGTTTGGTATGACCACATGCCCTATCTGCCATTCCCCGATGATTGGCCAATTTTTTCGCCCAAGGATAAAATCGGCGATTGGTTGGAAAATTATACCAAGATTATGGAGCTAAATTACTGGCATTCCACCACCTGCAAATCCGCCAAATATGACGAGAAGAAAAAGCAATGGGTTGTGAAAGTGGTTCGCGAAGGCAAAGAGGTCACGCTTAAACCGCAGCAACTGGTTTTGGCAACGGGCCAATCCGGTGTGCCCAATGTGCCGAAATTTGCCGGTGCTTCAAAGTTCAAAGGCGATCAACATCATTCCAGCAAACACCCTGGCCCCGATAAATATAAGGGCAAGAAGTGTGTGGTTATTGGTTCCAACAATTCGTCGCATGATATTTGCGCGGCGTTGTGGGAGCAGGGTGCAGATGTGACCATGGTGCAACGCTCATCGACGCATATTGTGAAGTCAAATACATTGATGGAAGTGGCGCTGGGCGAACTTTATTCTGAACGTGCAATCAAGAATGGCATTGATCATCACAAAGCAGATTTAATATTTGCGTCGGTTCCATACAAAATTCTGCCGAGTTTCCAAATCCCCGCCTATCAAAAAATGGCAGAAATCGATGCTGACTTTTACAAGCGTTTGGAGAAAGTCGGCTTTATGCATGATTGGGGCGATGATGGCTCGGGGTTATTCGTGAAATATTTGCGACGCGGTTCGGGCTATTACATTGATGTTGGCGCCAGCGAGTTGGTGGCCGATGGAAAAATCAAACTGAAATCGCACGTCGATGTGAAAGAGATCAAACCGAAATCAGTGGTGCTAAGTGATGGCAGCGAATTGCCTGCTGATTTGATTGTCTATGCCACGGGCTATGGCTCTATGAATGGTTGGGCAGCGCAATTGATTTCGAAAGACGTGGCAGATAAAGTTGGTAAATGCTGGGGCCTCGGCTCCGACACCACCAAAGACCCCGGCCCCTGGGAAGGCGAGCTGCGCAATATGTGGAAGCCAACACATCAAGAAAACTTGTGGTTCCATGGCGGAAACTTGCACCAGTCGCGGCACTATTCGCAGTTTTTGTCTTTGCAACTTAAGGCGCGGATGGAAGGCCTTGCGACACCAGTTTACGGCATGGGGCCAGTGCATCATTTGGCGTGAGCTTTGCCAAATTGCAAAATCCGGCTAGACTGCACACATGAACATTCAGCGCAATATCAAAACCGGATTTTCGGTCTGCCCGCATGACTGCCCTTCAGCTTGCGCGCTTGAGGTGGAATTGCTGGATGAAAATACCATTGGTCGTGTGCGGGGCGCGAAGGACAATACCTATACAAAGGGCGTAATCTGCGAAAAAGTGGCGCGCTATGCGGAACGCATTCATCATCCTGATCGGCTTCTGTATCCAATGAAACGAACAGGGCCAAAGGGCTCCGGCCAGTTTGAACGGATATCATGGGACGAGGCGTTGGACATAACTGCAAAGGCCTTCCTGAAAGCTGAAACAGACTACGGCTCTGAATCTGTCTGGCCTTATTACTACGCAGGCACCATGGGCCTAGTCATGCGTGATGGCATTGAGCGCTTGCGTCACGCGAAGTCCTATTCCGGCATGTATGGCACAGTGTGCATCGCGCTGTCTTGGTCTGGATATTTTGCGGGCACCGGCTGCATTAGTGGCGTTGATCCGCGCGAGATGCAGAAGTCTGATCTCATCGTGGTTTGGGGCGGCAACCCGGTGAACACGCAAGTCAATGTGATGACCCACATCAGCATTGCCCGCAAAACCCGTGGCGCGAAATTGGCGTGTGTCGATATTTATGAAACCGACACAATGAAGCAGGCTGACATTAAGCTGCTGATCAAACCGGGCACGGATGGTGCACTCGCTTGTGCTATTATGAATGTGATGTTCCGCGATGGTTATGCTGATTGGGAATATTTAAATCAGTACACGGATCATCCAGAAGAATTCTCTGAACATTTGAGAGATAAAACACCCGAATGGGCCGAAGAAATTTGCGGAGTTCCGGCGGAAAATATCGCTGCATTTGCCAAATTGATCTATGATAATCCCAGAACATTCTTCCGCATTGGCTATGGTTTTGCACGTTCGCGCAATGGCGCTGTCAGCATGCATGCCGTGACCTCGATCCCCTCAGTCGTTGGCGCATGGAAGCATGAAGGCGGCGGCGCACTTCATTCCAATAGCGGAAGTTATAAATGGAATAAGACGCTGATTGAAGGCAAAGACTTAGCAAAAGGCGGTTTGCGCGTCATGGATCAAGCGCGTGTTGGTGAGGTGTTGCTTGGCAATCCACATGATTTACAAGGCGGCCTACCTGTGATGGCGATGCTGATCCAAAACACCAATCCGCTTTCCATTGCGCCAGACCAAACCAAAGTGAAGCAGGGCTTTGCGCGCGAAGATTTGTTTGTCTGTGTGCATGAGCAATTCATGACTGAGACCGCGAAATATGCGGATGTGCTTCTGCCTGCCACCATGTTCCTCGAGCACGACGATATTTATCAAGGCGGTGGCCATAGTCATATTTTGCTTGGGCCAGAACTGGTGAAACGCCCCGGCGAATGTCGCACTAATCATGAAGTGATCACAGAACTTGCAAAGCGTCTTGGAGCGGAACACCGCGGCTTTGATATGAGCCCGCGTGAGATTATTGATGAGACGTTGAAGTCCTCAAACCGACCTAGCCTCGATGTTCTGGATCAAGAAAACTGGGTTGATGTGATGCCTGATTTCGAAACGGCACATTTTCTCAAAGGCTTTGGCCACCCCGACGGCAAATATCATTTCAAAGCTGATTGGAAAGCGGCAGCTTTCCTCTCTCCTACCGGACAACTCGGCCCCTATGCCGATTTGCCAGATTTTCCTGATCATTACGCCGCCATTGAAAGCGCCAATGAAGAATATCCGTTCCGCTTGGCCACCAGCCCAGCGCGCACATTTTTAAATTCCACTTTCAACGAAACCCCGTCAAGCCGCAAACGCGAGGGCAGGCCGACTGTGTTGGTGCATCCTGATGATTTGGTGCGATTGGGATTGGTAGACGGCGACAAGGTGCGAATCGGCAGCGCCAGAGGGCAGGTGACTCTTCACGCGAAATCCAATGCAGGCCAATTGCAAGGCACTCTGATTGCAGAAGGCCTATGGCCTAATGAAGCCTTTGAAGACGGTTGCGGCATCAACACATTGACGGGTGCTGATCAACCTGCGCCTGCAGGTGGAGGCGCATATCACGATAACCGCGTGTGGATGCGCAAGATGAATCCAATCTGAACGCGCCATTCAGCATTCACTCATCCGTACACTGATAAATTCCTCTAAATTCATAGTTTAGGCACAATCCGGCCCTCATTGCGCCAGCAATCATGGTTAATTTTCGATGGTGAGAAGGGGATTCGTGACTTTTCTTAAGAGGATGTTAACCATGACGGCGGCGTCACAAGTGTTTGAAAAGAATCATTTATCTGTGCCCCAGAATCGGGGCACAAGATCGTCCATGAGCGAAAAAGATCGAAATCATGGGCGTTTGTTGATGTTGTTTTTGGCAGCAGGGTTGGCTTTGGCTATCCTTGCGCCAGTGGCCGTGCTCGCCGCCTAAGCGAGTTTGGCAAGACGTTCTGTCAACAAGTCAAAAAAGCCGTCTGAGTTAATGCCACGGCAAACCGTTGCGTTGGGTTTTCGGTCAGTCACCCGCCACCAATCAACAATCGTCATGCCCATGGTTAACTGGCTCTCGCATTCCACGGCCACATTAACATCGCGCGACGTAAATAATTCTGGCTTCAACAACCAAGCAATCACGCACGGGTCATGCAACGGCCCGCCATCAGTGCCATATTTTTCAATGTCAAACCGCTCAAAAAAATCCATCATCAGGGCAACCGCTGGACCCGAATTATTTTTCATATCGCGGAATTTCTGAACCCGCGCTTTGGTCGTCAAAGCCTGATGGGTGCAATCAAGCGGGATGAGCGTGAAGGGGATACCAGCATCCAAAACCAAACGCGCAGCATGTGGATCGACATAAATATTAAATTCGGCAGCGGGCGTAATATTGCCGCCCTCAAAAAATCCACCGCCCATGGCCACAATGCGCTTGATGCGCGAAGCGATGCGTGGTTCCTTTATCAGGGCCAAGGCGACATTGGTGAGTGGCCCTAATGTGCAGAGCGTAATCGTACCAGCGGGGTGGGTCATCAAAGTGTCTATGATGTAGTCGACCGCATGCTGCTTTTGCAAAGGCATTGTCGGTTCAACCAACACGGGCCCATCAAGCCCAGTATTGCCATGCACATGTTCAGCTGTGACGAGATTATGCAACATCGGGCGAATGGCCCCGGCATAAACTTTTACATCAGGCCGCCCCGCCAACTCGCAGACTTTGCGCGCATTCACTTCGGTAAGTGACAGAGGCACATTTCCGGCAACGGCAGTGATGCCCAACACCTCAAGTTCAGGCGAAGCCAGCGCCAACATTATGGCAACCGCGTCGTCTTGGCCGGGGTCAGTGTCGATAATAATGGGAAGTGTCATTTAAGCGCTTTCTTTTTTTTTGAACCTTTGCGCAGATGATAAGTGAGCGCCATAGAAACGCAATGGCGGAGTTCGGCTTGTGGCAGTTCGTCCGCGACATCGAATATGAGAGCGCGGTTGCCTTCAAATTGAAAAGTTTTTGGATAGATTTGTTTGAAGTGGTTCATCAATCCGGTTTGGCAAAGCAAATACATCGCATACTTATTAGGATCACCCTTGATTGCATCAACCCGAACTGTGCTGCCGCTTCCCGTTTCTAGCGTTAGATAACTCGGTTGCTGCCATCGCAGCGCCTCGTCAATCGCGCCTACACCTTCTGTTGTCGCCGCCACCTCATAGATGATATCGCGCAGTTCTTTCAGCTTTTTCCGCTGAATGGGCGCATAGGTGGCGAAAACTTCTGCTACTGCCGAATCTGAAAATTTTGGCCGAACCATTTTGAATTCTCCGCTTGAAGATCATCCACCTACTGTCATACTACTGCCAGCATGTTGTCAGCAGCGTTGCCGTAGGATATTTTTATGCGCCGAGCCGATCGACTTTTACGTGTCATCCAACTTCTCCGCCGCCACCGCCGCCCAATTACTGGGCAGTCGATGGCGGAAGAGTTGGAAATCTCATTGCGCACACTCTACCGTGATATTGCTGATTTGATAACCGATGGTGTGCCCATTCGTGGAGAAGCCGGTGTGGGCTATGTGCTTGGCGAGGGCTATGACTTGCCGCCGCTAATGTTTAAGACTGATGAGCTTGAAGCCGTTATGCTGGGCCTGCGCTGGGTGCAAAGGCGCGGCGATCCTGATTTGGCGCGGGCCGCAGCAGATACTGCTGCAAAAATAGGCACGGTTTTGCCTGCGCATCTCAAACCATTTCTGTATGACTCTCCATTGATCGCCGCGCCGTTTTATAAAGGCAGCAAAGATAACGTTGATGTGGCCGCTATCAGGCGGGCAATTCGCGAACAGTATAAAGTTACGATCAATTATCGTGCTGAGGACAATGCCGAAACCAGCCGTATTATTTGGCCAATTGGCATTTCCTATTATGACGCCAACCGCATCATCATCGCTTGGTGCGAACTGCGCGTTGGCTTTCGCAGCTTCCGCACCGACCGCATTGTTGAAATGGAAATATTGGACACCAAATATAATGAGCGTCGCAAAGCGCTGCTTTCAAAGTGGCAACAATTGGTGCGCGCAGAATCTGGCCAGCCCAGTTTAGATATTTTTGGCTGAGGCCACTTTTGCGAGAGCAGCGGGATACAATTTATGCTCTTCGACCAAAACCCGTTCAGCTAACGTTTCAGGCGTATCATTTTTTAAAATTGGCACTCGCGCCTGCGCGATGATTGGGCCATCATCAAGTTCAGCTGTAACATAATGCACGGTGCAACCGCCTTCTTTGTCGCCCGCGGAAATGGCGCGTTCATGGGTGTGAAGCCCCCGGTAAAGTGGCAGTAGGGATGGGTGGATATTGATCATCCGGCTTTCCCAAGGTTTTATCAGAACAGTCGTCATGATCCGCATGAAACCAGCACAAACGATAAAATCGAGATTTTGGGTCTGGAGATAATTATCTAAAGCCGAATCAAATTCTTCGCGCGATGTGAAACTCTTATGATCAATCGCATGTGCAACAATATTTTGGCTTCGCGCATATTCCAATCCGCCTGCCTCTGGCCGATTTGAAACGACGCAAACGATTTCACAAGGATAGTTAAGATCACGCGCGGCCTCAACAATTGCGCGCATGTTGGAACCGCGCCCAGATATCAGAATGCCGACCCGCCTTTTTGTCATCGTTCAGCCAAGCGAGCCGGAATAAGCGACTTGTGCCTCTTTGCCCTTGCGCCTACGGATGGAACCGAGTGTTACAACTTTCTCACCAGCCTTTTTCAACGCAGTAGAAACAGTTTTCGCATCCTTCGCTTTCACCACAACAATCATGCCAACCCCACAGTTAAAGGTGCGCAGCATTTCAGCTTCAGAAGTGCCGCCGACATTCTGCAACCATTTAAAAACCGACATGTAATGAACAGCATTTAAATCAATTTCGGCAACCGTACCTTTTGGTAACACACGGGGAATATTTTCGGTAAATCCGCCGCCCGTAATATGAGCGAGTGCCTTAATAGATTTCCCGGCTTTCAAAACCTTCAGCAAAGATTTCACATAGATCCGTGTTGGAGTCAAAAGCGCTTCCGCCAGCGTTTGATTTACGCTAAAAGGCGAGGGTGCAGAATAGCTTATGCCACTGAGTTCAACCAATTTACGAACAAGTGAATAGCCATTCGAATGTGGCCCAGATGAAGCTAAACCCAAAATCACATCGCCTTCGCCAATATTATCAGCTGGTAGTATCTTCTTACGCTCAACAGCGCCAACGGCAAACCCAGCCAGATCATAATCTGAACCGTGATAGAGCCCTGGCATTTCTGCCGTTTCGCCGCCGATCAAAGCGCAGCCCGCCTGCTTGCAACCCGTAGCAATGCCAGCAATCACATCCCGCGCCATAGAAACATCAAGTTTGCCCGTCGCATAGTAGTCGAGGAAGAACAGTGGTTCTGCACCTTGCACAACGAGGTCGTTCACCGACATAGCAACCAAATCAATCCCGATGCCCTTATGAATTCCCGTTTCAATAGCAATTTTGAGCTTGGTGCCTACACCATCATTTGCAGCGACTAAAACCGGGTCTTTAAATCCGCAAGCTTTCAAATCAAACAAACCACCAAAACCGCCTAAGGCCGCATGGGCCCCTGTGCGTCGGGTGGACTTTGCCAATGGCTTGATCAGGTCAACAAGATCATTGCCAGCAGTGATATCCACACCCGCGTCGGCATAAGTTAACCCATTTCGTTTCGCTTGTTTGCCGTCGCTCATGCCGCTAGTTTGCCTCAA
>JAYVPZ010000045.1:0-11169 GCA_043757105.1 Aestuariivirga sp.
GGTTCCAACACCGATCCTTATCAGCCGATTGAACGCACCTATCGCATCACGCGGGCCATCATCGAAGTGCTGAGTGAATTCAAACACCCTTTTGGTATCGTCACCAAATCTGCTTCGGTATGCCGCGATATTGATCTGCTGAAACCAATGGCGGAACAAGGCTTGGTGAAGGTTGCTTTATCCATCACCACGCTTGACCCTAAATTGGCCAGAGCCATGGAACCCCGCGCATCGACACCTGCCAAACGCCTGGCGGCGATTGAAGCGTTAACAGCGGCTGGCATTCCAACAGTTGTGATGATCGGCCCCATCATCCCCGGCCTTAACGACCACGAAATTGAGTCGATCCTCAAAGCTGCCTACGCCGCTGGCGCTCGCGAAGCTGGTTACACCATGCTGCGTCTGCCATTTGAGGTGAAAGATATTTTCAAAGATTGGCTGTTCAAAGAATTTCCAGATCGTGCTGCGAAAGTTATGTCTCTGGTTAAATCGGTGCGCGGCGGCAAAGAAAATGACCCTGAATTTGGTACACGCATGACAGGCTCTGGGCCTTATGCTTGGACGATTGGCAGACGGTTTCAATTGGCGGCGCAGAGGCTGGGGCTGAATGCCAATCGCACGAAATTGCGGACTGATTTGTTTGAACGGCCAGTGCAGGTGGGCGAGCAGTTGAGTTTGATTTAAGGTTCGCGCATGAAGGGGGATGACTTCTCCTACTTTCGCCTTCGAAACCGCAGCTCTCACCATCGGCCACACAATCATCTGCGGCATTGACGAAGCAGGTCGTGGACCTTGGGCGGGGCCAGTGGTGGCTTCGGCGGTTATTCTTGATCGGAAAAATATTCCTCAAGGCCTCAATGATTCCAAAAAATTGAATGAAGCAAAACGCGAGGCATTGTTTGAGCCGATTATGATTTCATCACAGGTCGGTATTGGTATTGTGAGTGCGGCGGAAATTGATGAGATCAATATTTTGCAGGCCACTTTTTTGGCGATGCAACGGGCGTTTGATCAGTTGAAGACACGACCGGATTTAGCGCTCATCGACGGCAATAAATCGCCGAGGATCAATTGCAAAACCCAAACGATCATCGGTGGCGATGCAAAATCGCTTTCAATCGCGGCAGCATCTATCATCGCTAAAGTTACACGAGACCGCATTATGCATCAGCAGGATCTAATTTATCCGCTCTATGAATTTGCACGCCACAAAGGCTATGGCACAGCGGCCCACGCTGCTGCTCTCGCCGTCCATGGCCCCTGCGCCGAACACCGAAAATCCTTCAAACCCATCGCTCTTATCCTAGCGCGTTAACCATTATTAACGATTTGGATTCACAGCGGACTCGCAAAGAATCATAACCCTCCTGTCAGTTGCAATTGCGTTCAGGGGATTACAAAAATGGGTTATGAGTCAAAGTTAGATGTGCGTCCCCTTCATGACCAAATCTTGATGGGTGATTGCCTCGAACAACTCAAAAAAATACCCACAGGTTCCGTCGATCTCGTATTCGCCGATCCGCCATACAACTTGCAACTCGGTGGTGATTTGCACCGCCCTGATGAAAGCAAGGTGGATGCGGTGGATGATGATTGGGATAAATTCGCGAGTTTCGCCGAATACGACACTTTTACCAAAGCCTGGCTTTCCGAGTGCCGCCGTGCGCTGAAACCAAATGGTGCGCTTTGGGTGATTGGTTCATATCACAATATTTTCCGGGTCGGCTCAATCCTGCAAGATTTGGGTTATTGGATATTGAATGATGTGGTGTGGCGTAAATCCAACCCCATGCCAAATTTCCGTGGCCGCCGTTTTACCAACGCGCATGAAACTTTGATCTGGGCTGGACGTGAAGAAAAATCAAAATATACTTTCCATTATGAAGCGATGAAAATTTTCAATGATGATCTGCAAATGCGCTCCGACTGGACGCTGCCACTCTGCACCGGTGGTGAGCGCCTGAAAAACCAAGACGGCGATAAGCTGCACCCTACGCAAAAACCTGAAGCACTTCTGCAACGCGTGATGCTGGCCACAACCAATGTGGGCGATGTAATCCTCGATCCATTTTTCGGTACTGGCACGACGGGTGCTGTAGCGAAACAATTGGGCCGCCATTTTATTGGCTGTGAACGCGACGAAAATTATGCGCGTGCTGCACTCGCCCGCATTGAAGCGGTTGAGCCGCTTTCATTGGAAGCCCTCAAAACCACAGTTGGAAAACGCGCTGAAGTGCGTATTCCATTTGGCACTTTGATTGAACGTGGCTTGATTAAAGCGGGTGAAACTTTGTTTGATCACACTACGCGTATTGCAGCATCAGTGCGGGCGGATGGCTCGATTGCGTCAAAAGACAATTCAGGCTCCATCCACAAGGTTGGTGCCCATGTGCAAAATGCCGAAGCCTGCAATGGCTGGACCTATTGGCATGTGCGCCGTGGGCCAAACTTAGTGCCGATTGATTTATTGCGGCAACAAGTGCGTGCGGAAATGGCGAAAGCGGCTTAGACGTAAGTTTAAAATTTTAATCCCGTCATCCCGACGAAAGTCGGGATCCAGACTTTCCACTGTTGTAATGTTAGATACTTGAGATCGTGGCCCCTGGCTCCCGACTTTCGTCGGGATGACGGCGTAAAATTATTTCTTCATCGCCAAAACTGCAACCTTTCTCATGAGAGAAGGAAGTGCTTCTGTACTTAGCTGTTTGCGCTTCACAAACCGCCCATCAAGCACAGGCTTATCAACCGTCGCCTTCCACACATTCAACTCCAAATGAAAATGGGTAAAAGTGTGTTCGACCAAACCCGTCGATTTTTTCCATTCTGCTTCAAATGGAGCCGAAAATTTGATGCGTTTCCCATCCACCCAATCACTCGATGGAAATTCAGTCATGCCGCCGAGTAATCCCTTTGTGGCGCGGGTGCGCACCAGCACATCGCCCTTGGTATTCTCAATCCAATAGACATGGCCATAACGGGTGGGCACTTCTTGTTTTATGGCCTTCAGCGGCAATGAAGCGGCGATGCCTTTGATCCGTCCAGCACAATCATCCGTCCACGGACAATCTTCGCAGGACGGAGACTTAGGCGTGCAGATTGTCGCTCCCAAATCCATCATCGCCTGCGCGAAATCGCCAGCGCGTTTTTGCGGAACCAAGGCTTGCGCCAATTCTCGAATGCGAGGTTTCGATGAGGGCAGGGGCTCTTCAATCGCATAGTAACGCGAAACCACGCGGTCCACATTTCCGTCCACGGCAGCCACGGAAACATCAAAGGCAATCGCAGCAATGGCCCCTGCGGTATAAGGCCCTATGCCGGGAAGGGCTTGCAAGCCTTGAAGCGTTTGAGGAAAAACGCCGCCCGCAGCCGCAATGGCTTTTGCACAAGCATGCAAATTTCGCGCGCGGGCATAGTAACCAAGCCCCGCCCAAGCTTTCATGACATCTTCAGTTTCTGCCGCCGCCAAATCAAAAACCGTGGGCCAAAGGCGAATAAATTTGATAAAATAGTCTTTGACCGCCGCCACCGTGGTTTGCTGCAGCATGATCTCAGACAGCCAAACTCGATAAGGATCAGCCTTAACTCCCGGCCTTTCCCGCCACGGCAAAACCCGAGCGTTGGCATCATACCATACGAGAAGTTTACCGGATAAATCGTCAGCTAGCCCTTGTTCCGCCATGGTTCAGTGAATATCCTGCCGCAAGGCACAATTACAACTCAGAATCATGCAAACCATTGATAAACATTTTCGCAATCTCGCCAAGGCCGCTTTCCAGCGCCATGGCTTTGCCAGCGAACAACTGCTGGCGCAATGGCGCGTGATTGTGGGTGACCAAGTGGCGGCCATCAGCAAACCTGAAAAAATCAAATGGCCGCGCGGCAATGATGCAAGCGGGCATCAATCTGGCGGAACATTGGTGCTGAAAGCCACCGCAGGCCGCGCTCTTGAACTGCATTATGAAACCCCGCGCATCATTGAGCGCGTGAATCAGTTTTTAGGCTATGGCGCAATCACCGCGCTTAAGGTGACGCCAGATAATTCTCCCCCACCTGCATTAAAAATTCCACGAAAACCAATAAAGCCCGAGGCCGCGAAAGCTTGGGCGGATAATTTCGACGATATTGCAGATCCAGACTTAAAAGCAGCCCTTTCCAAGTTGGCTTCCTTTTCTGCCCCAAATGGCCCAAAAACTGCGTTCTCCACAGGCGCAAATAGGGTTTTGTCACCATCCCCAAACTCGAGTAGGAAAACATCATGAATCATACATCACGCCGCAATTTATTGGTTGGCGCAGCTGCCACGGCTTTGGCTGCTGCTGGCCCAGCATTTGCCCAAGAAAAGAAGATTGACCTTTCTGATCTTTCGACCGCGCCCAAGGAGGGCGATATGTCTGAAGGTGTGGACACCGCCAAAGTGACCGTGGTGGAATATGCTTCCGCCAGCTGCCCGCATTGCGCGGCATTTTACAATGATGTTTATGTGCCGTTCAAAAAAGACTATGTGGACACAGGGAAAGTGAAGTTCATTTTCCGTGAATTCCCGCATAATGACCAAGCCATGGGTGCTTTCATGTTGGCGCGGTGTTCGCCGAAGGAAAAATATTTCCCACTGCTCGACATTTTCTTCAAGACCCAGCCAAAATGGGTGCCTGATGCGTATAATCAGTTGAAAGACATTGCCAAACAAACCGGTATGTCGGGCGATGATTTTGAAAAGTGCTTGAAAAACACCGACGTCGCCAAAGGCATTATGGAAGTGCGCGATAAAGCCGATAAGAGCTATGGCGTAACTGGCATTCCAACAATTTATATTAACGGCAAGCTTTTCGATGGTGAGCGCACGCTCGAAGCCTTCAAAAAAGCTGTCGATCCTCTGCTCGTTTAAGAGCGGGGGCTAACGGGGCGACGAGAAGACATGAGATTTGCAAAACTATAACTGACTGGATTCAAATCTTTCGTCGAGCCCACTGAACTCATTATCGAGCGCGGCCTCACTGGCGTGGTGGGGCCAAATGGCTGTGGCAAATCCAATTTGCTCGAAGCTCTGCGCTGGGTTATGGGTGAAAACTCATACAAATCCATGCGCGGTTCAGGCATGGAAGATGTTATTTTCGCGGGCACAAACCAACGCCCTGCCCGCAACCATGCCGAAGTTCTGGTGACGATGGGCAATGAAGACCGCACAGCGCCAGCCGCCTATAATGAAACCGAAATGATCGAAATCTCGCGTCAGATTGTGCGTGATCAAGGTTCAACCTACCGTGTCAACGGTTCCGAAGTGCGCGCGCGTGATGTGCAATTATTGTTTGCCGATGTGTCCACGGGTTCGCGCTCGCCTGCACTGGTGCGCCAAGGTCAAATTTCTGAAATTATAAACGCCAAGCCACAGGCCCGTCGTTTAATTCTCGAAGAAGCGGCGGGCATCACGGGTCTGCATACGCGCCGCCATGAAGCGGAATTGAAGTTGAGAGCTGCCGAAGCTAATCTTTCGCGTCTTGATGATGTGATGGCGCAGTTGGAATCGCAACTTTCGAGTTTGAAACGTCAGGCCCGCCAAGCAGTGAAATATAAGCAAGTCTCAAGCGATATTCGCAAACTTGAAGCTGCTGGATTGTTTGTGGCATGGCGTGATGCTGCCGAAGCGATGAATGCTGATACGCAAGCTCTGAATGACGCCACACGCATTTTGGGCGAGCACACTGTTGGTGCTTCGCAAGCCTTACGCCTGCGCGATGAACTAGGCGAGACACTGCCAAATTTGCGCGAACAAGAAACCATTCGCGCTGCTGTTTTGCAACGCATGACACTTGAGCGTGTAAGCTTAGATGAAGAAGAAAAACGTGTTGAAGGCCGCATTGCGGAACTGAAGCAGCGCCGCACCCAATCTGCAAACGACCTGCGCCGTGAAGAAGAATTGGTGCAGGACACGGATGGCGTGATTGTTAAACTGCAAGAAGAAGCAGCGGGCCTTGAAACACTGCTGACACAAGATTCTGAATTACGCTCCGAGGCTGCAATCCTATTACAAGAATCTGCGGCATCATTGGCCCGTGCGCAAGAAGCAGCAGATGAGGCCAACAACCGCTTGTCGGAACTATCTGCGCAGCGTTCAGCATTTGAGCGCGCCATTGCCGATCATCAAAGCCGCATTGCTAAATTAGACCGTGAATCGGCTGACATTACGCAGCGCCGTGAAGCCTTGGCGGCGCGTGTGGGTTCAACAGCAGATGGTGCAACTCTGACCTCAGCCGTTGCACTGGCTGAATCTGCGATGCAAGAATCTGAGCAAGCCGCCAGCCATGCCGAGGTTGCTTTACGCGTCACTCGCCAATTAGAAGCCGATAGGCGTCAATCTCATGATGATGCACGCCGCAAGTCTGATCGCCTGCAGACAGAAGTCCGTACACTGACGAATTTGTTGAAAGCGGGTGGCGGTGATTTGTGGCCACAGCTGGTTGACCAAATCACTGTGCAGCGTGGCTATGAAGCGGCATTGGGTGCTGCACTTGGTGAAGATATTGAAGCATCGGCTGATGAAGGCGCACCCGTGTTTTGGCGTGGCCTTCCACCACTTGACCACATTGCACCATTGCCCGGCGATGCCACGCCACTCTCAAAATTTGTAGAAGCGCCGCAAGCTTTGGCGCGCATTCTTTCTCATGTGGGCATTGTGTCGAAATCTGTGGGTGCAGCTTTGCAACCGCAACTGAAGCCCGGCCAACGTCTCGTTTCTAAAGAAGGCGATGTTTGGCGTTGGGACGGATTTTCAGCTGCGGCGGATGCGCCAAGTGCAGCTGCAAAACGCTTGGCAGAGCGCAACAGACTTTCATCTATTGAAGACGAAATGAAACTTGCAATCGAGTCTGCTGAAACGTCTAAAAACGAATTCGAACATGCCCGCAGCGCTGTAGAAGGCGGCGTTCGTACTGAACGCGAAAGACGCGATATAGCTCGCACCACACGCTCTGCTCTCGATGTGGCCCGCCAAGCCTTGCAAGCCCATGAGCGCCGCATGGCTGAAACGGCGGCACAAACCGCTTCACTTGAAGAGGCTGCACGCGGTTCTGCCGCGCGAATTATTGAAGCCCGTGGTGCACATGATGCCACCCACGCTGAATTGTTATCATTGGCACCAGCTGATGACCTGCAAATCGAAGTGCAAAAACTTCGTGATGTCCTCAATCGCAAACGTGCCACCTATGCTGAAGCCCGCGCCAAACATGATGGCTTGGAACGCGAAGCCCGCATCCGTGCAGAGCGCTTAAAGGCCATTGCCGCTGAGCAAGATCAATGGAATGCCCGTGCTGCCAAAGCCAAAGAACAAACCGGCTCACTTACAAAGCGCTTGGAAGAAACTGAAATCTCGATCAACGAGATGAGCCAAATGCCAAAACAATTGGCTGATCGTCGTTTGACTTTGATGAATACATTGAGTGAAGCCGAGCAGGGCCGAAAACTGGCTGCGGACGCCTTGGCAACAGCCGAGAATGCGGTTCGTGCGGCTGATCAAGCTTTACGTATTGCGCAAGAACTGGCTGCCACATCGCGCGAAGATCATGCGCGACTGGGTGCACGCTTGGAGAATTCCTCAAGCCGCCACGAACATTGCATCGCTCGCATTTCGGAAACGCTGATGTGTGAGCCGCAAGAGATTTTGGCCAAGGCCGAAGTTGATCCAGAAAAACTGCCTGCGGCTGATGAGATTGAAAAGAAGCTTGTCTCATTGCGTGAGGATCGTGAACGTCTTGGTGCTGTGAATTTGCGCGCTGATGAAGAGGCGCAAGCTGTTGATGAACAACTTACCAAAATGAAATCGGAAAAGGATGAGTTGACACAAGCCATCGCCAAACTGCGCGGTGGCATTGGTTCACTAAATAAAGAAGGCCGGCAACGCCTGCTTGACGCGTTCGGCACGGTGAATGACAAATTCGGAGAACTCTTCACCACGTTGTTTGGCGGCGGCAAAGCTGAATTGCAATTAATTGAGTCCGATGATCCATTGGAAGCAGGCCTCGAAATCTTGGCGCATCCACCGGGTAAAAAAGCAACTACTTTGTCTCTGCTCTCGGGCGGCGAACAAACACTCACAGCGCTCTCGCTGATTTTTGCGGTGTTCCTCACCAACCCATCACCGATCTGCGTGCTCGATGAAGTGGACGCGCCTTTGGATGATCATAATGTTGAGCGCTTCTGCAATCTGCTTGATGCCATGCTTCAACGCACCGAAACGCGCTTCCTCATCATTACCCACCACCCCCTCACCATGGCCCGCATGCACCGCTTGTTCGGTGTGACGATGATGGAACGCGGCGTTTCGCAATTGGTGTCCGTGAATTTGGAAGAGGCAGAAAAACTGATAGACGCGGCGTAAAATGAACATCATCTTCGACATCGGCATGGTTCTGATCCAGTGGGATCCGCGCAATCTCTATCGCAATATTTTCACCGACGAGGCCAAGATGGAATGGTTTTTGGCAAATGTTTGCACCAATGCTTGGAATTTGGAACAGGATCGCGGACGTAGTTTTGGCGATGCAGTCAAACTGATCACGCCGCATCACCCCGAATACGCTGCCGAGATAGAAGCTTATGATAAGCGTTGGGGTGAAATGATCCTCGGCGTGATTGAGGGCAGCGTTGATATTCTTGAGGCGCTGCACAAGAAGGTCGCACCCCTCTATGCCATCACAAATTGGAATCAAGATAAGTTCAATGAGACCAAACTGAACTATCCATTCTTGAACCTGTTCCGCGATATTGTTGTTTCTGGCGACGAAAAGCTGATCAAGCCTGACCCTAAGATATTTGAAATTTGTTTGAAACGCAACAAGCTGAAAGCAGCAGATTGCCTGTTCATCGACGATTCGGAGAAGAATGTGAAAGGCGCTGAGGCTGTTGGCATGCAAGCGCACCATTTCACCACGCCTGACAAGCTTCGGAATGATTTGAAGAAACGCAATCTTCTTTAGATTCGGCCTGTCATCTACTGGACTTTTCGACGCAGCCCACCAACCCAATATAATGTATCATTAAAACAATGGGTTAAAGATATTTCTTCAAACTTGACAGTGCACAACGCGGAAACTATGTTGCGCCCAAATTCGAGGGGCAGCTATGTGGGCTTTCGGGTCTAGTTCGGGGAAGTGATCGTGGCCAAACCTATCGATAAGCCTGTAGATGATCGTCTCCAAGACCTTGAAAATCGTCTGGATAAGTCGCTTGCGGCGCAGTCGGGCCCAAAAGGGCCAGATCGGGCCGAAGCTTCTGCTGCAGGTCTGGCGATGCGTGCGATAATTGAGCTGCTGGTTGGCATAATTGTCGGTATGGCGGGCGGTTATTATCTCGATATATATTTCGGCACCTCTCCGTGGCTGATGATTGGTTTGATGCCAGTCGGCATGGCGGCTGGTGTGTTAAACGTGTTGCGCTTGTCGAATACGAAACAGGCAAAAGAAGTTATGGGTGAGGGAATGCCAATAGCACCTTCAGTCAAAGATGATGATGAGGACTGAGAGTGGCAATAACTGAAATAGCTGGCGCAGTAGAAGCTGAACCAATCATTGATCCAATTCATCAATTCAATATCGATAAATATATTGATCTTGGCGCTTTCTCGTTTACAAATTCGGCCTTGTGGGCATTGATTGCCGTTGCTTGCGCCACATTGCTGTTCCTGCTCGCGCCGACCAAGCTTGTGCCCAACCGCCTGCAGTCAGCCGCTGAAAGCCTCTATGGCGTTGTTGATAACATGACTCATGAAGTCTTGCATGAAAATGCCAAGACTTATTTTCCATTTGTACTCACGCTGTTTTTGTTCATTTTGTTCTGTAACGTGCTGGGCTTGGTTCCTTATTCCTTCACGGTTACGAGCCATATTGTTGTTACACTTGCTTTGGCGCTCACCGTGTTTATCGGAGCAACCATCATTGGTTTCATCCGCAATGGCTTTGGATATTTGAAACTCTTCGTGCCATCGGGCGTTCCAGTTTTATTGATGCCGCTGGTTGTTGTCATTGAAGTGGTGTCTTACTTCATCCGTCCCATGTCACTGTCCATTCGGTTGTTCGCCAACATGATGGCGGGCCACATGATGCTCAAGGTTATGGCGGGCTTTGTTGTCATGCTTGGTTATTTCGGATTTGTACCACTGCTCGTCATGGTGGGCTTAACCGGACTTGAACTTCTCGTGGCTGCGCTTCAAGCCTATGTATTCGCATTATTGACTTGCATGTATCTGAGCGATGCTATGCATGTTGATCACTAATTCTATCAAACCAACTTACTATTCCACAGGAGAACTAAAATGGACGTAACTTCAGCAAAGATGATCGGCGCAGGCATTGCAGCAATCGCATTGGGCGGCGCTGGTATCGGCATCGGCATCATTTTCGGTAACTATTTGTCAGGCGCATTGCGTAACCCAGCAGCAGCTGCCAGCCAGCGCGGCACGCTGTTCTTGGGCTTTGCCTTCGCAGAAGCCACAGGCCTCATCGGCTTTGCTGTTGCCATGCTCATTCTGTTCGGCAAGTTCTAATTCTATAATGATCGCCGGGTTCCCGGTGACTTGACAACAGGAGCGGGCCCATGCCCCAACTTGATATATCACTCTGGCCACCGCAGCTTGTTTGGCTGGCGATTAGTTTTGCACTTCTTTATTTCATCGTGTCGCGGATTATTATTCCGCGCACGGGTGGCGTAATTGAACAACGCAAAACCACAGTCGCTGCTGATTTGGCTTCGGCCGAAAAAGATAAGATCGACAGCCAAAATGCTTTGAAGGCTTATGAAGCATCATTGGCAGATGCGCGGGCAAAAGCCTCTGATGTAGCAATTGCTGCGCGTACCAAGCTGAATGCTGAAACTGATGCGGCGCGTGCTAAGATCGATACAGAGTTAGCGGCTAAATCTGCTGATTCAGATAAAAAGATTGCGGTATCAAAATCCAAAGCCTTGGCCAACATTGATGAAGTTGCAGCCGACATCGCTGCAACGATTGTTGATAAATTGACTGGTGCAAAAGTTGCAAAAACCGCATTGACTGCGGCAATTGCAAAAGCTGGAAAATAGGGAAAAAACACAATGGAATTCTTCCATCATGCAGAAAGTTGGGTGCTGGTTTCATTCCTGCTTTTTGTTGGACTGTTGATTTATCTTAAGGTTCCAAAAATT
>JAYVPZ010000046.1:0-2845 GCA_043757105.1 Aestuariivirga sp.
CAAAGGATGCGGCATGGCAATCACCTCCGCGCATATTGAATCACGTCGCACCTGATTTGGGAATCAAATTCGACTCAGGCAGACCATCCGAGGCTCTAATTCACCTTGGGCTCAAAATATTTTGCATCGCAATAGATTGTGGACTTGCCACGGAACAAAGTGTTGATCTATTCCGACCAAGGTTCGCAGTTCATCGGCATCAACTGGGTTTCACTCTTGAAACAGCACAATCTTGAACATTCAATGAGCAGGCGAGGCAACTGTTATGACAATGCCTTTGCCGAATGCTTTTTCAACGTCCCGAAGCGCGAATGCGTCAGGCGCAAATCATACAAAACCAGAAATGATGCAAGGCCAAACATCTTCAAATAAATCGCGATGTTCTACAATCCGTAACTCAAACATGTTAGAAATGTTATTCTGTCAACAGTTGATTTTGAGACGTGGCAAAAATTGAACCCGCAAAGTGTCTAACAAATTTGGGGCTATTCACGGCGCTGTGTGGCATTGGCCGTCATTTGTATTTCAACAGAGCCTTTGCCGTTTCTTCATTTGTGATCAGCACGTTGCAATTGACCAATTTAATCGCGCCCTGAATTGCTTCAATTTTTTCCGCGCCACCCGCCGCAAGCACACGCAACGGCACATCGCGCAATTGTTCAAGAGGAATAGACATGGTGCGATTGTTGATCGGGTGGTCGACCAATTTTCCATTTATATCATGGAAATTAAACAGCACATCGCCAACAGCCCCAGCTTTTCTGAGAGCAATGCGATCTTCATCGGGCAACAAGTTTAAACGGAAGGCTGTAGATAAAGGTGACATAGCGCCGGCGCTCAAAATGGCAACATCCAATTTCTCAGCGCGTTTAAAAACATCGCGTAAGCCACAGCGTTCAACTAAGGCCTCGCGGGTTTCCGGCGAATCCACCACAGCGGGCGCTTGCAGCAAATAGCAATCAGCCCCAACGGCTCGTGCAAACTGCCAGGCAAATTCAGCAGGATTATACCTGCGCGCCTGCACAATGCCACCGAGCAATGATATGACTTGTACATTGTTCAATTCACGTGTTGTCAAAGTAGACAGTGATTCATACAGAGTTGCGCCCCAGCTCACACCAATAGACATGCCATCCTTCAAAACATCAGAAATATACATTCCCGCTGCGGTGCCAATGGATTTTGGAATGTTTTCCGCATTGGTGGGCTCTGGCACTACAATTGCCTCTTGCAAATTGAAAGCCTTTTTCAAAGCGTCTTCAATCTCAACACAATCTGCGATTTCGCCCTCAATCCAGATTTTAACTTCGCGCTGTTTAATGGCTTCGTTGATATTTCGCACCACGGTCACTCGGCCAATACCCAGTCGTTCGGCTATCTCATTTTGCGTGAGGCCTTCGACATAATACATCCACGCAATTCGCGTACGGTTGTGAGCAACACGGCCAACACTGCGGTTCAGAGGTGTCTTTTGAGTTATAGGAGTGTTGGGCATTTCCGTATGGAACCTCAAAAAGGGTAGTTATTCGAAAGGATACAAAATAACTTATGTTATTACAATTGTTGCGTTTTCATCCCTAAAACGAAACATTTGCATTTTAGATAGTTATTTAGTACACCATCTACATAAATAACAAAAAAACCACCGCGAAATTTAGTAGGTGGTAATTTAGGGAGGTTTTTGAATGAGTTTAAACAACGCTAAACTCTGCCGTCATCATGGGTTCGCTTGGACTGGTGAACACTCTCTTTTAGAAATTTGTGATTTCACGCACGGCATTTTTTGATGCAGTGTTGAATAAATTGCGCTCCGTTGTGGCCTTCAAGTCAGCGCAATGTTAAACTCTAGGCCAAAAAAATATATCGGAACGAACAAAATAAGTTGAGGAGGAATAAAATGTTATTGACCAACAAACTATCTCGCCGCTCGCTTCTAAAAGCCACGGCCGCCACAAGTGCTGTTGCAGCCGTCGGTGGTGTTAACATGTTCAACATCAACGGCGCATTTGCTGCTATGGCAAATCCAGCCGACGTATTGGCAAAGATTAACGTGGCCAATTACGTCCACAAAGATTACCAAAAGCAGTTCAAGCTCAATGGCGATGAAATGCTGTGGGATCCGAAGAAGGATTGGATTCGCACCGTTGATTGGGAAGCTGTTCGCAAAGAACATGCTGGCAAAACAGTACGTCTCTTGATCAGTTCAGACGATCGTGAAGCAGCGCTCGCCGGCACAAAGCCATTTTTTGAACTTTCCGGCATCAAAATTGATCTCGTTGCCATTCCAGACAGCGACATGCAGAATAAGATTGTTTCAGAGGCAGTGTCGGGCAAACCGTCATTTGACTGTGTGCAATTCTTCTCACCATGGCTCGGCGATTTCGCGTCCCAAGGCATGCTTGCCAAGCTTGATGACTATGCTGCCAAGTGGAAACTTCCCCTTGATGACTACTATGACACTTACCGCCTGAACTACGCCAACTTCGGCGACAAGGGCATGTTTGGTATCCCGTTTGACTGCGATCTTCAGCAGGTTCACATTCGCAAGTCCGTGTTCAAGAAGGTTCTCGGCAAGGATCCAGATGCGATCAATACTATTCCTTCCTATGAAGAAATGATCCGTTTGGCACCTGAATTGAACAAAGCTGAAAAAGGCGTTGCCGGCATCGGTATGATGGCTGGACGTGGCTTCTGGGCGACGTATCTGTGGGAGCATATTGCTGCTCAACACGGCATGATGTTGTTCGACGACAAGTGGGAACCAATCTTCAACGGCGACGCAGGCGTCAAGGGGCTTGAAACTATCCTTGCCCTGTCCAAGAACGCTATTGAAGGCGTTGCAGCT